>DASWKT010000147.1:0-11105 GCA_036396515.1 Anaerolineales bacterium
TAATTTTCTTATCTTTCAATCTAGACATTTGTAACCAATATGGATAATTACAGGTGTTCTACCTGTAAATTATGAATGAATTTTTCCCTCTTGCTTCACCTTTCCAGTTGAAAAAATGAGGTCGGGTTCTTGCGAACCCAACCTCGGTTGTGTGACTTAATCTGCCGGAGCTGTCTTTGCCTCCGCTTCATCTCTGGACTGCGAGTTGGCGCGTCCGATAAAGAACAGCGCGGGGGTCAGAAGCAGGCTGGACGTCACGAGTGAGGCGACTGCTGAACCTACTGAAGCGATCACTGCGACAACAGGTCCGCCCAGCACCTGACCAATGGCATCCACCTGTCCAAACATCGAGTGGACGGTGGCGCGCACCTGCGAATCCAGTTTCTGGTTGACCCAGGCGGTTTGCAGAGGGGTGTGGATGTTGCGTAAAACGTTGATAACGAGATACAGGCCCAGACTTAGCAAAAGAAGCGGTGACAGCGCAAATCCCAGCAGTGCCACGCTGATCAGCCCAGTCACGACCATCACTGCGCGCCCGATCGCGAGGGGACTTGTCGAGTCCACACGCTTCTCCACGAAGCGGACAGCCAGAATGGTGAGAATCGCACCTGCCACGCGTAATACCGCGAAGAATGCCACCTGATTGTTTCCAAAGAGGATGGGCAATTCGAAGTGGTCGAGCAAGTGTTTGACCCACAGGCGGTCAAAGCCTTCACTGTAGAGGCCATAGAACAAGCCGATGAACACGATGTTCATGAGCCGCGGCCGCGAACGAACTGCATCCAGACCTTGTTTGAAGGTGTGCCACATGTGCTGCCACGTATTGCGGTCTTCTCTGGGTGTAGGATGAAAACCCGTCTCGGGCATGATGAGCATGAGAGTCATGCCAATCAGCACCACGCCCAGCGCGCCGACTTGAAGGGGCAGGGCTACGTTGTTTGCGCCGATCAGTATGGCTGACCCCATACCGATCAGCGATGCGAACAAGCCGATTCGTGTGGCGCGCAGGAACAATTTGTTGGCATCGTCTTCCCCGATCTCATCCGTGATCCAGGCCTGTGTTGCGCCTGAAGTGAAGGTGTAACCCAGACCCCAGATAACCTGTGCTAGCAAAATAGGAAGGAACGCTGGGAAGAAACCTTCGATCAGGAAGCCCAATCCCATCAATACATACCCGATAATGATGGAGAGCCGGCGCGAATAGACATCCGCGACGATACCCGTCGGCACTTCGAACACAAACGCCGATATTTCAAGCGCTGTGCCGACGAGGATGAGCTGGACCGGAGTGAGGCCTGCGACTGTGGCTTCGTACAACGACGTGGTGACGAACATCATCGAGAAGAATGCAGACGCGCTGAATTCAATAAAGAGATAAACGAACCTTGCGTTTAGCTTCAAGTTGCGAAACATATTCTCCTAAAGGTTATTACATATCCTCCCGCAGGTTTGGATTAGCAAACCTGCGGGATTTTGCAAAAGGCGTATGGCTTAAGCAGCAGGCTGGGGTACGGATTCGGGCGTTTCCATTTCAGCTATTTGAATGCGATTCGCGCGTCGGATGAACAACAGCGCAGGCGAAAGCAATAAGCTCGCTACGCTGACTGCCAGTTTCACCGAAAACGCATTGGCAATCAGCCCGATGACAGGCCCGCCCATGGTTTGACCGATCGCGTCCACCTGCCCAAACATGGAGTGAATGGTAGCACGCACCCTTGAATCGAGCTTCTGGTTTATCCATGCAGTTTGCAGTGGCCCGCTCACACCGCGTAGCAGACCCACCGTGATCATGGATATGACGGCCAAAACAAGAGTGGGTGAAAGCGCGAAGCTGAGAATGCTAATTGCGATCAAGCCTGTGACCAGCAACATGGCACGACCAATGGCAAGCGGACTGCTGGTATCGAGACGTTTCTCCACGGAGCGGACCACAAAAATGTAGAGCATAGTCCCGACGACTTCCAGCATGATGAAGAAAGACACCTGGTTGCTGCCAAAGAGCACGGGCAAACGAAAGTTATCCAGCAGGAGTTTGACGCTCAAGCGGTCGACGCCTTCACTATACAACCCATAACATAGGCCGATCAACACGATGTTGCTCAACCGAGGGTGTACGCGCACCGCACTCGCGCCTTGTTTGAAGACGTGCCACATATGCTGCCAGGTGTTACGATCTTCTTGCGGTGTGGGATGAAAGCCTGTCTCCGGCATGATGATCGCGAGCACGATCCCGGTCAATATGATTCCAATCGCACCGACCCGGATCGGGAACGCGGCGTTGTCGGCGCCGATCAGCAGGGTGGCTCCCAATCCAAATAGCCATGCATACGCACCCAGACGTGCAGTGCGCAGGAACAACTTGTTTGCGCTCTCTTCTCCGATTTCATCCGTGATCCAGGCCTGTTTTGCACCGCTGGTAAAGGTGTACCCCAGGCCCCAGATGACCTGAGCAAAAAGAATGGGTCGGAAAGCCGGGAAGAAACCTTCGATGAGAAAGCCTGCTCCTATCAGCAAGTAGCCAATGATGATGGAGAGCCGTCGCGAATAAACATCCGCAACGATCCCGGTGGGCACTTCGAATAGGAATGTGGAAATTTCCAGCATTGTTCCGATCAGGACGAGTTGTAAAGGTGAGAGTCCGGCAATGGTGACTTCATAAAGCGAGTTTGTCACGACAACCATGCAGAAAAACATGCCGATGGCCATCTCCATAAAGAGATAGACGCGCGTTGCGTCTAACTGTAATTTGCGAAACATATTTACCTTTGTAAAGTGGGCGCGGAGTTTTGTCCGCTAAGCGAGGCCGCAATTCTTTACAAGGATTGTCAAATAGGAATTGCGGCACTATCAGGCAGGAAATAATTCTCCATTCTGCCAGCATATATTATTAAGGACTTTCATTTTGCCTCCAAAATTATTCCAGGGATTCATCCTTTTCAGGCTATCGGGAAAACGTCCGATAGTCTTCTGGGAAAAAGAATGTTTACTAAAGCGCGTACTTCTTCGCTATCACACCAGCAATCTGCAAATGTATACTGCAATTCATCGTAGCTGCGATACCCAAACAGCACTTGCAGAAAAGTCAGATCAGGGAAAGCAATTACGCCCTCATCTTGCGGCGTAGGTTTCCAGCGTTCGATGGTTGTGAGCCTGCCTTTTTCAATGACCAGGCGCAAGCCATCACGATAGAAGCTGATCTTGATCTCGCGGCTGTGCCCTGAGGCGATTGACTCGGCCAGTCGCTTTTCAAGCGCAGGCTTGATGTGATTCAAAAAACCCGGCAGGTCAGCTACACGCAGATACCACGAATAAGGATCATGTATCGATGGCAGGTTCTTTCCGAGGGCTTCATAGACCGGGTGCTGTGCACCAAGCATAAAACCGAACGAGGTGCCGGTTTTTCCATCACGCTTGGCGTACTCCTGGCCTTTATTCCACAGGTGACGCACAACAGTGGGGGTTACCGCCAGCCATGAAACACCAGGTTTGAGTTCATACCAGAGTGCGCTCACACCTGTCCTGCCCGGCCAGTGGGGATGTTGGAAGTACCCCAAAGGCTCGCCCGTTTTGTCCTCAATGATGAACATCACATAATGATCCGAATTGTTCTCGCTTTGACCATTCAACTCATACTGGAATATCTCAGGCGTGCGCTTGCAGGCAATGGCATGCCGCCGAATCGCATGTTCATATATCTCGGTGATGAACGATAAATCCGCTTCCATTGCAGGGCGAATACGGTAGGGTTCTTCCTCTCCATCCTTCAACTTGGGCACATTGGCTTCATAACCAAAGCGACGGCCAGCTAGGTCAAGCGCCATCTCATAACCAAACTGGCGATAGTAATAGGGAATGCCTGTGATCGCCTGTACCAAATGACCTCGCTCCGCGCTCCATTTGTGGATCTCCTCGAACTGTGCGCGCACAAGCCCACGATTGCGAAATTCGGGCGCTGTTCCCACCAATTCGGGACGTCCCACGCCAAACTCAATCCCTTCGTATGTCCAGGTTTGTGGGATGAGATTCAACGATGAGAGGATGCGCCCACTGGCTGTCTCTTCGACAATGGTGAAGTCGTCGGGGCGGAGAGTGGGATGCGGGCGCGTGAGCAGGTCGCGAGTCCACGCGGCGACGCGTTGTCCATCTGCTTCGTTATCGCCGTGGATCTCGCCATTGAATTTGGCAAGCGCGTCCGCGTCCTCAGGTATGGAACGGCGCATGACCAGGCCGTTGCCCAGATCACGCAAAATAGTTTTCTGTTTGGTGAACATGATTTGTCCTGTCGGGCGATTGTCCGCGGTCGTGCCCGCGCAGGACAATCGCCGTTATAAAAGTTCTTTGAGCTGCTGTAAAGTAGATTCGGGATCTTTGAAATGGATTCCCTTCATGCCGACTTTTTCACAACCTTGGATGTTTATCAGAAAGTCATCGACGAAGACCGCCTCATTTGGCTTCACCCCAAACTGCTCCAGGGCAATTTGGAAGATCTTCGGCTCGGGCTTCGCCACGCCCACCTCTGCTGATATGATCAGCTTGTTGAAGGCATCGTCGAATTTCTCCCTGACGATGAAATCGCGCAAGTCACCCCAGGCGTTCGAGATGAGTCCTGTTTTGTATTTGCCGCGCAGCGAGCGAAGGTAATTGAGCAACGTGCGGTCCAGGATGTCGCCTGCAAAGAATTCAGCGCGTATGGCTGCAAGCTGCGATGCCGGGCGTTTCAGCCTTTTTAATACCAAGTCCCAATGCTCATCCGAGCTGATCTCACCAATCGTCGCTTTATGGTGTGAATCACTATCAAAGACGATCTTGACCAGATCGTCATATTCCATGCCAAGCCGTTCAGCGAGCTGCTGGCGCGGCGCCTGAAATTCCGTGCGGAGGAGGACTCCGCCGAGATCGAAGAAGACAGCCCGTATGCTCATCTGCTTTTCTTTGGGGTCTTTTTCCCTTTTTGAGATGAGGTAGCAGGAGTGTTTTTGGCAGGCGCTTTGTCCCCAAGCTCAGACCGGGCAGCAGGTTTTGTGCTGGTACCTTTCTCTGTGACGGGCCTGGATTTTGGATCTGCTTTTGGTTTTGGACTCACGGGACCAGGCGCAGGCTTGGATTCCTTCTCAGCGACGGAGGCAGGCTCAGCTGTGGATGTGGGCGCGGGTGCAGCCTGTTGCGGGTGCTCCTTCATCTCCGCTTCAAATTCCTTAAGTTCATCCCGCCATTTGGGCATCGCCATTTCCAGCTTTTGGCGGGGAATTGGCGTGGCGCGCCTGCAGCGTGGACAATGCGCATCATAATGAGTCAAATTCTTGGAATCCACTTCCTGCAAGGCATCGAGCATGGCTACCCGGCTAAGAGTATAGGGTGTTTGACAGAAAGAGCAACGGATATTCATGGGTACTCCTTGGTAATCAATTTATTTCTAGAGGGATTGTACACTGATTTCAGTGCCCTCACGCAGTTCCTTTTCGTAGTGATCATGCGCCTGATGGACGTGCATGCCCGCATTCTCATAGAGACGCAATGCGCCGGTCAGGTTTTGGGCATCCACACCCAGGCCTACCTTGCGCTTGCCGCGCCGGTAGAGCTCATTGAAGGAATGACGCAGGAGCGCGAGGCCGATGCCGCGCTTGCGCCAGTTACGGCGCACACCCAGGGTACCTACCCACCCGAGGTCCGGGTCATCATAGGATTTTGGACGGCACAGGCTAATCCCGGCGATCTCTTTGCCATCCATGGCGAGGAACCACAAGCTTGGGTCGAAGCCTTCATAATTGGTCATGAAGTGTTGGAAGCGTTTGAAGCCTTCTTCGAACGGCTCTTCCACAAACCCGAAGTGGTCACGGAAGGCTTCCGTATCAGCGCGATAAACCGCCTCTGCGTCCGTCTGGGGATTATAGGTGCGGAGAGTGATGCCTTCAGGCCAGACCGGATTAGGGACGAGGCCATCCATATCGATCAGCATGCGGTACGAGCTGCGAATGTAACCATAGCCCATGTCTTCAAATAGCTTTTTTGATTTTTCAGCCTTGCTATAGATGCCTACCCGCGGCGCGAAGCGCAGGTCATCCGGTACATTCTTGAGAGCCCGCATGGCGCGTTCTTCACCCCAATGCAGCATCCAGGTTCCAATGCCCAGGCCTTCGTAATCGGGATGGACGCGTGCCCAGATCCACGGGTGGACAGGCGGCCTGGCAGTTGTCCAAACCTCAATGTAGCCGACCATTTCTCCATCCGGCGCGAAGACCAGACGAATATCCTCAGCCGGATCGAAGCCGGGAGAGACCCATTCGTTGTGAATCGCTTGCGCGTCCGTGATCTCATCCTGCTGAATGACAGACTGCGACCATGCATTGAACAACTCGAGCGCAGGTTCTACATCTTCCAGGCGCGCGCTACGAACAGTGAAACCTTCGGGAAGTGAAACTTCCAATTTTTCTTGCGGATATGCTTTCATTTTTGATCCTATTCCTGCTCTTCAGGCTCGCGGCCTGGGCGCAGTTCTTTTTCGTAAATGACATATTCGGCAGCGATGTGCATGCCTGCTTTCTTATACAAACGGGTTGCACCTGTGGGATTTTCGGCATCCACACCGAGCCCAATGGTCTTTGTGCCGCGTATGTAAAACTCACCAAACGAGTGGAGCAGCAAGGCTTCGCCCAGTCCGCGTTTGCGCCAGGCGCGGCGGACTCCCAACGTGCCGATCCAGCCGATTCCCATGCGGTAACGGCAAAGGGAATAGCCAGCGATCTGGTCACCATCCCAGGCAATGAACCACAGGGATGGGTCGAGTTCTACGCGACTCATCATATGATGCTGCCATCGTTCAAACGTCCCGGGTGTATGACCCCAGTGATCGCTGAAAGCCTCCTCATGGGCTTCAAAGACGGCGCGGCTATGCTGCTCCAATACAAAGGGGTGAAGTTCGATCCCTTCGGGCCATGCAGGCATGTGTGGAGTTTCCTCTAACTTGATCTCCATATGCCACGAGAAACGGATCGGGCGATAGCCTTCCATCTCGTGCATTTCGCGGGCAATGGTATCGCCGATTGCCATGCCATTGCGGATAAATACGCGCAGGTCGGGCCCGGCGAGTTGCATTTCTTCACGCGCACGTGTTTCAAGCGCGCGTAACAAGGCTGTGCCGATGCCACGTCCCTGATATTCAAGATGAACATAGCCATCTCCCATCAGGGAGGCATGTGCATGGCGATTATTGAATTCCTCAAAGCCGACAATGCGCCCATCTTCCGTTTCTACCACCCAGGCGTTTTTCTCAAGATCGAAATCGGGAGATTTCCATTCGCGCTCGAGTTCTTCGGGTGTGACCGCGGCGGTTTGGTCGCCATCTGCAGTACAAACCTCGAGGATGAGTTGCGCCACAGGCTTCACGTCTGCCCATTGAGCAGGACGCAGGGTAATACCTGTATCAAGAATCGCTTCGATTGTTTTGGTTTCTGTGTTCATAATATTCTTTCCAATCTTTTACTGCGATTGCTCTAGCTGCCGTCCCTTCGCCTGCGCTTAGGACAGGCCTCGGCGGCGAGTCAAGCGCCGAGGACGGCGCTTGGAGCATGGTTGTTTAGTTCCATCCATTCTTCGCGCAGGATGCCCATGTAGATTTCATTCCAGCGGCGTCCCTCGCGGTTCAAGTAATTGCGCAGATGCCCTTCATGGCGGAAGCCTGCCTTTTCATAGGAACGGATGGCGCGCGGGTTGTATTCAAAGACGGTCAAAGTGACGCGTCGCAAGTTGATTTCGGCAAAGGCAAAGCGCAAGAGGACGTTCATCACATCCGTGCCGTAGCCTTTGCTCCAATATTCCGTTTCGCCGATCCCGAGCCCGACAAAGGCATCCCGCCCGGGCCAGTTCACTACATCCAGCCCTAGTTCACCGATCAGCTTGTCTTCGGCCAGCGTCCGGATACTGAAATAATAACCGGCAGGAGACATCTCTTCGGCTTCCTTCTCCATCCACTTGGCTGTGCTCTTCGCAGACTGCATCCGGTGCGCGGATGAATTCAGCAGGCGCCCATATTCCGAGTTAAGATTCCAGCGCGTAAAAGCCTTGCTCATTTCTTCGGGATCAAAGGCAGATAAGCGCACAAGTTTGCCAGTAAAGATATCGTTCATTGGTTCTCTCCATTTTGCATCTGCAGCCATTCCTCACGCAGAATGCCCATCCATAATGTATCGGTGCGCCTGCCTTCACGCAGGATATCCCGTCGTGTTCGACCTTCGAGCCGAAAACCACACTTCTCATAAGACCTCAGCGCACGGGCGTTGTATTCGTGCAAGCCAAGTGACACACGCTCAAGGCACAGTTCGGTAAAGACGTATTGCAGGCACAACTTCATCATGTCCGTGCCATAACCTTTACCCCAGAACTCCCGCTCTCCGATGCCAATCCCGACCCAGGCCTCATTATGGATCAAGTTGATCCACAGGCCGAAGAAGCCAATCAGCTTATCCTCATCGAGTGTACGGACCGTGAACGAATACCTGTCAGGTTGCGGACCTTTTTCAAATCGTTTCTCGGCCCATTCCCTGATCTTCTTCTCAGAAGACAACTGGACAGGATCGCTATCTGCCAGACGCACGAACTCCGAATCACGTTGCCAATGGACTTCTGATTTGGCGTATGTCTCAGGTTCTTCCGCTGTGATGCGGACCAGTTTTCCGCGAAATAGCTCTCTCATCGTTGCCTCCTCAGCCTACGCCTGATTCCGCCATTCATCGTTCAGCAGCCCGAAGACGAAAAGATCCCAACGACGGCCATCACGTTCGAGAGATCTGCGGCGACGCACCTCCTGAACGAAACCGAATTTCTTCAAGAGCCTGATGGCACCTTCGTTGTACTCTGGCACGATCGCACTCACGCGGAATAGATTCAACTCGGCAAACGCAAAGCGGAGCAACATCTGCAATGCCTGCGAGCCATACCCTTTACAACGATCCTGCGCCGCGCCGATACCCAGGCGGAGGAAACCATTGCCGTTCGTCCACTCGATCCATTGGACGGAGGCTTTGCCGATCAACCGGTCGTCCCTCTTGGACCTGATCATGAAGTGATAAAGGTTCTTGTCTTCCTCAAGTTGCTTTTCCAGTTTTTCATATTGCTTCTTGATCATTGCGGCAGACATCGGCCGCGCCGGATTCACCTCCATCAGACGCATAAACTCTGAATCATGCGTCCATTTGGATTCGATCTCGGCATCTTTCTCATGGTCAATTGGGCCGAAGCGAATATCCGAGCCTTCAAAGAGTTGAGTTTGAATGTCAAACATGTTGCCTCCAAACAAGAGAAAAATAAAAACAGCCACAGGCATTGCCCGTGACTGTTATGAATCAAAACGGCCACGGGCGAGTGCACCGTGGCCGCTAATTACATTGCGTGTAAATTAACGATGAGCAGGCGCACTCCGAGAATCAAAAGCACCACTATCAGGGGTGCGGAAAGATTCTACAAATATGGTAACCATGTGCTTTGCCATGAGTCGTGCGCTTCCTCTCTTTAAATTTCGTACTCGCAGGAGTGTAACATCTTGACCAGTTTTCCGTCAAGTAAATGAGATTAAAGAAAGGTGGTTGCTCATGGTTGCCTGGAAAACTGATGTTGATACCATCCCCCTCCACACCGTGTTGATCATCTCAGATCAACCAACAAGTGTGAATGTGTGGGATACGCTCTTTAACCAAAGGAATTGTATTGTTCTTTCCGAATCAAATGTTTCGGATGCCCTGCAGAGCGCAAGGCTGGTCGGTCCCTCATTAATGTTAATTGATATGCAATTATCCAAAACAGAACGCGCTCACCTGCTCAGTGGTTTGCGTTCAGCAAGCCGCGGACCGATCCTGATGCTCGTTTCCGCAGACACCGTTGAGGAAGTTGTCGAAGCCAACCAGGCCGGTGCGGATGAGTGCCTGGTAAAACCGGTGAACCCTGCAGTACTTGTCATCAAAGCCATGGCATGGCTGGGCCATGGTCAACGCAGCGAAAGATCGTTTGCCATGACAGGGGTTAATGTAACGATTTAGCTCTCTTTCTTCCTCCTTGTTTTCAGCCTCGGCTGAAGCCAACCCCCCGTGCGCCACGGGGGGTTTGGTTTTTGAGACAGGCTTAGGGGTTAACACCTGTATTGATGAGGCCGGCCTGAAGGTCATTGAGTTTCTGTTCGACAAGCCGCTGCTTTCCCGGGGAGAGCAGGCTCGGGTCTATATCGCTCAGGCCAAGGGGAGATTGAACCGTAATCCCACCTTTTCCGCTCGCCAGGTCCGGCCAGGCATTCTGGATGGCTTTGATGATATCCGGCTGAATGGTCATCATCCAACCAGCCGGGCGTTGTTCAGGGGAAACCGTCCCGATCATGGATGTGCCTGTTGTCCCAATATAGGTATAAAGATCAGGGATAGCGATATCCGGGTAGAGATAAATCGTGCCGACTTTGTATTGTAGGATAAGGATATCTGCATAGGCATCGTAATTGGCTTGATCTTCCTCCGCGGAGATCTCAACATATTGCGGGTAACCCCATTGAGGAAAAAAGAGCCGGGGGCAAATACCGCAATAGAACTTCATGCCGTTGGCATAGGCGTTCAAGGCACGGATGGCATCCGGGTTATCCTTGGGAATGATCATCCCGATGCGATAATCCTCGGTTGTCAGTGCGGCAGTATAGCCTGCAAGGAACGCAGCAATCTCCGATTGTGCACCGCCACTCAAAACACTGATGTTGCCGCCTGGGCTTACACCAGGGATATTTATCGCAAGGAATTGGACTTGAGGCGCGGCGGCGGCCAGCGCGGCAATACCGGGGTCAGGCGGAAGCGCAATCACCACCTGCAATCCAGGTTCAATGGATTCAGGGGTCAATGAGTTGAGGACTTGAAAACGAAAACCCGAGGCCTGAGCCAGATCGTAGACTGTTTTCTGGTAGAGGTTCGAAGTATCGGGATCAAGATCCGCAGGGATCACCAAAACAGCAAGAGGTACGATGGGCGTTGCAGTAGCTGCAGGAGGAACGACGGGTGTATCTGTGGGAATGGAAGTCGATGTAGCGGCGGATTCGCCAGCTCCGCAGGCACTCAGGATAATGGCAATGACAATACAGACAA
>DASWKT010000148.1:0-11847 GCA_036396515.1 Anaerolineales bacterium
GGCTTTCCCCACCGACCAGCCAGGGATGATCTGCGCTTGACGGGCAGTCGCCTCGCCGGTGTAACCTGTAGATTCAACCGCAACAACCAGCCCCACATCCTTAGGGATCGCGTGTTGTGCAATCGCTTGCGCAGCAGAGACTTCAGGGTCGAGCAAGACGGCTGTTGCCCTGGAAGCAAGCACGGCGGTCACGTCCAGCTTAAAGCGCGAGAGTTCCTCGTCGCTGACGAAAACAGGATTCGCTTTGCGTAAATTTTGACGATGGTCAAGCGCGAGAGCAGTGAAGGTACCGCGATCAGAGGTGATTTGTTGAAGTCCGCGCAGTTTTCCGATTGAGATAGGCTTCATGTATCGTGTTCCAGTAGGTCACGTTTTGAACGTGACCTATCCTGGGTACTTTAAACCGAATGATATTTGAACTGCGGCAGATACTCTTTGTGCTGTGCGAAGAGTTCATTGGTCATCTGGCGAATTTCAGCGAGCGACAGGACCGCAGATGTGAGCGGGTCGTGGCAGATGGCGCGATAAATCATCATGGGGTCGCCTTCAATGGAACCAGTAATAGCCATCTCTTCGATGCCACTGGAGAGCTGTGTCAGCAAAGCACATTCAGCCGGGAGCGCGCCGACGTAAATAGGATGGAAACCAGCCTTGTCAACCGCAACAGGAACTTCGACACACGCACCTTCGGGCAGATTCGTGATGAGATGTGTGTTGCGGACATTGCCGTTGAATTTGAATATATCGCCGCCTCTGAGAGCGTTGATGATGTACGCTGCGTACTCATGTTCGCGTTGCAAGTCTTCAGCTGTAAGGGGTTGAGCAAGCCGTTCCTTGACCTGGTCTTGCCAGGTAGCCTCGGTGTGTTGATATTCCTTGAGAATATACGCATACTCGCCAGGGTTCCAGCCCGTGCCATGCGTGCAATATTTTTCGATGAGGTCAGGACGCTTGCGGAACCACGGATTGTATTCAGAGTTGTGTCCACTCGACTCAGTGACATACTTTCCAATCGCGAGATACATCTCATTGCGGACTTGTTCGTGATTGTAAACTTCTGGGCGCTCGGTGATGGCCTTGTGAATCAACGGATACGCGTCCACCCCATTCCACTTGTATTCGAGATACCACGCCTGATGGTTGATGCCTGCACACAGGTAATCTATTTCGTGGTAAGGCGCGCCGATCCAATTGGCAAGCATCATGGCAGTACCCTGCACCGAATGACATAAGCCAGTCACCGGAATAAAGGTTTGTCGCTGAAGCGCGGCGCACAACATTGCCATTGGGTTGGTGTAATTCAACAGCACCGCGTTCGGGCAGTATTTTTCCATATCGCGGACGATATCCAACATGGGATTGACCGTGCGCAGGAAGCGGAAGATGCCACTCGGTCCGCGCGTATCGCCGACGTTGATATCCACACCATATTTCTTGGGGATCTCAATATCATGCCGCCAGACTTCCGTATTGCCCGCAAGGATCGTGGTCAATACGACATCCGCGCCCTTGAGCGCTTCAGCCCTATCAAGGGCCGCTTCCACCTTCGCCGGACGGTCCCCCGCGGTTATCAATTTTTCGACTCCCTTCTTTGCCCATTCGAGGCGTTCGGGATGGATATCCATGAGTGAGATGGTCGCATCTTCCAAGAGTGGAAAGGTAAGAATGTCGCGCACGAGTTCGGATGTAAAGCCCAGGCTTCCTGCGCCGATGAATGTGATTTTGGTCATATATTATCCTTTCAAACCGCTGAGTGTGATGCCTTCCACGATCCACTTTTGGACGAGAAGGAAGACGAACAGGACAGGCAGAATGACCAGCACGGAAGCTGCCATCGTCAGGTTTGTTTTGTCAACCTGCTGATTTGAGAACCAGGTCAGGATGATGGGCAGTGTGCGGACGTTTTTCTCCGTCAACACGATCAGGGGCCAAAGATAGGCGTTCCAGTTGAACATGAAAGTCAACATGCCGAACGTCGCCAGCGCGGGACCCAGTTGCGGCAGGACGATGCGGCGGTAGATATAGAACTCGCCCGCTCCGTCCACGCGCGCCGCGTCGAGCAATTCGTTAGGAATCGAAAGCGCGAACTGACGGAAGAGGAAAATACCGAATGCATCTATGGCGGCGGGTATGATCAAACCCAGCAGGTTGTTGATCAAACCAAGTTTAGCAAGGATAAGATAGCCTGGGATCATGGTCATTTGATGGGGGATCATCATGAGCGACAAGATAAACCAGAAGAGCGCCTTCTTGCCCTTGAACTCGAACTTGGCAAATATATAACCGAACAAGGAACTGGTGAACAATACCTGGATCACATTGGCGACCGCAATGATCGCTGAATTGCGGTAGAAGATTCCCAGCGGCAGGTCGGGATTATCAAGGACTTTCACGTAGTTATCCAGCGTAAACTCCTGAGGGACAAACGTCGGCGGGATCTGGCGAATCTCCTTGAGTGTCTTGAACGAACTGAGGATCATCCAGGCGAAAGGCAGGAGGGCGATCAAACTGGCAGGGACGAGGATGAAGTAAGCCAGGTTGATGCGGAATGCGACACGTTTGCGGGAAACGGATGAAAGGGTCATGCTTAATACTCCCATTCCGTGCGAAGCAGGCGCGTCTGCACGAACGAGATGCTGAACACCAGGAGAAACATCACGATGGAGACCGCCGCTGCCCAGCCCATTTTTTGGTAGCGGAAGGCGTAACTGTAAATATTCAACAACAGCACCTGGGTTTGATCGTCGGGACCGCCGTCGGTCATAACCTGGACAATGTCAAAAACCTGAAAGGCGGAGATCATTGTCAGAACGGCAGCCAGCAAAATGGTCGGCATAAGGAGCGGGATGATGATGCGCGCAAACATCTGCCACCAGTTCGCGCCGTCAATTCTTGCTGCGTCCTTGATGCTTTGCGGAATCCCCTGGAAGGCGGCAATGAAAATGACCAGATTGTAGCCCATGTCCTGCCAGAGATAAGCGACAACAATTGCGAACAAGGCAACGGGAATCCCCCAGACTGTCAGGCTTGAGTCCCTGAGCCATGCCACGCCAACCAGTTTCCCGGTAAACTCGCCGATGATGGCGTTCAATAATCCGCGCTGGGGATGAAAGATAAATCCCCACATGATTGCCACACCCACAGAGGGCGCCAGCACAGGCAGGAAAAAGAGCGTCCGGAATATGCCTTTGACTTTATCGTTGATCGATTCGATCAGGAATGCCAGCGGCAATGTGACAAGCAAATTGAGCGGCACAACCAGTACCGCGAACAGAAGCGTGACTTTGATGCCGATTTGAAACTGCTGTACTTCCAACGGCGCATCGGCTGTGAAGTTCAACATGTTTTCAAAGTGTTGCAAACCGACAAAGGGATTGCCTTCCCCAAAACCCAGGAAGCCGCCCGTCTGACGGGGACTGTAATCAAAAAATGCCAGTGCAATTCCCCACAGCAGGGGGAAGATCGTCCAAAACGTCATGTACAAGACCAGTGGGGAAATCGCACCCGCAAGGAATTGCTTTTCAGCCGAGTTGCGCCCGCGAAAGAATCGCTGCAACAAGTTGTTTGGAGTCGAGACAGTCATCTGGTCTCCTGAGCGGCTCCGAGGGCATGAGGCCCTCGAAGCCGAAAAGGCAAAGTGAAATTACTTGAACGAACCTTGCACTTCGCTCTCGATGGTTTGAAGCGTTTCCTCCAGGGTGGCGTTGCCTTGCAGGAAGTTCAGAACAGTGGGATATGCCACTTCATACCAGACGAAGTCGCGGTCAGGGAACTGACCCTCATACTGACCGGATTCCAGAATACCGAGGAAAGGCTTGAAGTACGGGAACTCAACCACAAGAGCGTCGGCGTTCGCGCCACTGATGTTTTCTTTCAACGCAGGCAAAGTGCCGGAAGCCAGATTCCATTCGACAGCGTTACTTGCATCCAGGGTTACGAACTTGACGAAATCCCACGCCGCTTCCTGCGCCTTGCTGTTGACGGAGACGGTCAAACCCCAGCCGGAAGCTGCCGCAAAAACAGGTTCAGATCCAACGCTCGGAAGCGGCTGATAGATGGTTGCCGCAGCAACTTCTTCGTAATCTCCGCTGTATTCGGGGATTGCCCACGGACCAACCAATCCCATGGCGCTGGTCTCGGCAAAGTACGAGTCACCCACCCAGTTCTCTTCGTCATTATAAAGCAGGGGATCCACCAGACCCTCGTCCACGAGTTGCTTCATCAATTCGAGCGTCTTGACGCCTTCGGGTGTATTGACAGTGTAGACGCCATCCTTCAGGTATTGTCCGCCGTATTGCAGATAGACGGAATGGAACATGGTAGCGATGCCGTCCGAACCGGTGAAGTTCAGCCCTGCGCGGGTCATCACGCCATCCTGCACAACCGCCATCTTCTTCCCGTCTTCGATGACCTCATCCCAGTTCGCCCAGCCATCCTTGTAATTGGTCGCGCCAACTTCTTCTGCGATGGCAGTATTGAACAATACCGCGCCATACTCGATGTTGAATTCCTGCGGCACGCCATACAGTTTGCCATCGCAAATGTAACCGCCAACCGGTGCGCCCAGTAGTTTGGCTTTCGCATCGTCCATAGAGATTACACTGGCAGGCATTTCGGCCAGGTTGCCGCCATCGGCATACGAGCACACCCACGAGCCAAACATTTGCAGGACATCAGCTTCGGTCTTGGCAGGCAGTGCAGTCTGCAGAGTTTGAATGTACGTATCATAATCGAATGTCTCGAAGACGATCTCCACGTTGGAGTGCATCCCCATATATTCCGTCGCCAGCGCTTCATAGCCAGCATTGAACGAATCGTTCTGGTGCGTCCACACGCGAATGGTGACTTTCTCGCCGCCGCCCGCAGGCGCTTCGGTGGCGGATGTTCCTCCGCCGCACGCGGCAAGCAACAGACTTGCCACCACAAAAGCGAACAGTAACTTTTTCATGCTTCTCTCCTTTTCATAAATTGAGTTTGACAACCGCCGTCAAATTATTTGGACGGTCGGGATTTAGACCCTTGGCCAGTGACCGATAAAACGCCATCAACTGCAACACAGGGAGATACAGCACCCCGCGTACGCTCTCCGGGATTCCCGACTTAAATTCGACATCCGCCTCGGACTCACCCAGGCTTGCCACCGTTCCCCGAAGCTCTTCCATCTCTGACAACACCTTTGCCTCATGGACCCGGTTCGTGTCTGACAACATCCCCACCACGACAGCATTTTGATTCACCATGCTCATCGGTCCATGCCTAAACTCAAGGAAATGAAACGGCTCGCTGTGGGTGAGAGTCATCTCCTTCATTTTGAGATTCACTTCACACGCAAGCCCATAACGAATCCCCGAACCAAGAAAATAAAAGCGATCGAAGTTCAGGTTTTCACCGAGCTCCCTTGCAAACTCCTCCCAATTGTCAATCAACCAATTACCGATCTCTGGCAGCCTGTTCATTTCATTAAGCAAATCCCCGCGCCCCGCCATGCGCCCGCAGAGGGCAGTCACAGCCACATACATCGATGCGAACGAACGCGTCTGCGCTACCGATTCTTCCTGTCCTTTGGAGATCACAAGATGTACATCCGCCAAACGCGAAAGGACGGCATCATAATTACTGATGACGAATACCTGCCCGCGCCTTTCCGCCCTGAACTTTTCAACCGCTTTGATGGTCTCTGTGGTCCTCCCTGAACGGCTGATCGCCATAAGCAGGGTTTTTTGATCCGTGAGAAGGGTCCGGGAATTTAGCAACAACTCCCCGCCCGGGATGGCCCGCGCCCCACAGCCGGTCAGTTCCTGATACAACGCCGCCGCGGCAAGCGACAGGTAATACGTCGAACCACATCCGGTGAAAATGACCTGCTCATAATCTGCCGCGTTCGGCAGTTTTACTCCATCTGTCACATCCAGTGCCTGCCCCCAGGCTTCAGTCTGTGACTTGATCTCTCGATATGTTGCAAATTCTTCAAAAGACATATTCACTCCATCCCCAAGACATGTTTGGCATTCTCTGAATAAACCTTTTTCAAAACGTCGTCCGGCAAATACAAACCGTATGCATACCAGCGTCCCTGTCCTGGTACATCACCCGTGTTGTAATTGAAATACTCATCGTCCGTTTCAAGGAGGCGATAACACAAACGATAGGCATCCACGTCCGGGCTCATATCTGAGCCGAACAAGATCCGGTCTTGGTATTGCATAAAGAATTTCCGCGCAGTATAGGGCTGTCTTCCAAGTTCGCCAAGCCGGGCGGAAATATCAATGTAATAGTTTGGGCAATCATCCAACATTTGCCCCACCCATCCAAGATTTTCACCATAACATCCCACATGGGCACCGATAAAAACCGTCGACGAATGGCGAGTGACCAGTGACTTGAGCCCATTTATGATCTCCATAAAGGGCGGGAATGGAGGACTGGTGAACGCCCAATCGGGATGGGCGCCGATCTCCTCCCAGCGCTCATTGGTCTCATCGACCGGGTCAAAGAACGCAACCGGGTCGGCAACATGGATCAAGACAGGCAAGCCCAATTCGCCCGCCGTTTCCCAAATTGGACTTAAGCGCGCATCGTCCACTTTGACCAGTTGACCTTTATGGTCCTTGACATGCAACCCAAACGGCTTCCAGATCTTCAAACCCTGCGCGCCCGCCTCTTTCTGGACCTTCAGCCTGCCCGCGGCCCATTGGGCGAAGCCATCAGCGCGTGTTGCCCACTGACTCCAATCCACGCCACCGAAGATCTGGAATCTCTCAGGCGCACCTTCCTTGAAATGTTTCAAATGTGCGTAGAGAATGTCTTCACCCCAGCCCCCATCCAGATCAACGTAATGGGTCACGCCCGCTTCATCCAGAAGATCGAGCAGTTCGCTCAACGGCTTTTTGTCCCAGCCACCGCCGAAGGGCTCAGCAAGGTGATTGTGTGCGTCAATAGCGGGGAACTTTGGTTTTTTGACCAGAGTGGTCTTGCTCACGAGCTTTGATTGAGGGCGAAAGTTTTCGAGCAGCATAGTTGCATCCATATTTTGCTGGTTGAGTAGGTGGCGTCTGTCCGCCGTACACTTGCACCTGCACGATTTGCCATGAATTGCCATGAAATGCTAAGCATTCCAAATTTCAAAAAGCGAAGTGCAGATGTCGAGACCAACATGTAATCAAAATCATTTCTTTGTTATTCGGTGGTCTCGATATGGTCTTGCAAGGTGCGCATGACCTACTCGACCACCGGGTTTACCTATGCAATCACAACTTGAATGCCCTGGCGCTTCAATGCCTGAACAAACTTCTTGTCCACCTTTGAGTCTGTCACAAATCTATGCACGTTGTTCCAGGGCGCAAGCAGGACCGTGGATACCCGATTCACTTTTGAATGGTCGGCAACGATAATGACTTCGCGTCCGCTCTTGATAATGGCACGGTCTGTCAGAGTCTCTTGCAAGTAATCATTCGTGAGTCCATGCTCAAGACTTACACCGCGCGTTCCCATAATCACTTTATCCACGCGGATTTCAGCCAGGGCTTGTTCTGTGATATGTCCAATAAAAGAGAGTTCACTTTCACGTAACATCCCACCCAAAGAAATGACCGTGATCTCTTGTATCCCAGCCAGCACGTTCAACACAGGCAGGGAATTTGTGATCACGGTCAGGTTTTTATGCTGTCTCAGATTGCGCGCCACTTCGAGCACGGTCGTACCCGAGCCAAGAAACACGGTCTCTTGATTGGAGATCAGGCTGGCGGCTGCGCGGCCAATGCGAGTCTTCTCTGCCTGTTGTTCGCTTTCACGTTCAAGTATCGGCAACTCGGGCGGGGCCTGTTCGACCGCAACCACGCCGCCATGGACTCGTTGAGCCTTGCCCTGTGAGGCCAGCGACTCAAGATCACGCCGCGCGGTGGCTTCACTGATAGAAAACTGATTCACGATCTCGGTAACGCTCAAGCGTCCCTGTTGTGTCAACAGGGAAAGGATTTGTTTCTGTCGTTCAGGCGTGGGGATGAAATCGCTCATGATCGCTCACGATCAGTCATGAACAATCATAGCACTTTTTATGTAAATTTCAAGAAGGAAATTGTCAGAATCAAAAAACACTGCCCCCGAAAACTTTCTTCAAACAAGGATATCCTTTCGAGTACGGCAATATGCGCGCCAACGGTCGGGCGAGAGTGGGGCTACATCTCCGCCGAGCTCTGCCTTGGCGGCATCACTGCCAGCATGTCGCGTGCAAATCGCTCGGCGTAACTATCCAGCAGGGACTCGACTCGCGCCGCATCAGGCGAAGACACGATGAGCCCGGCGTGGTACTTCTTGCTCAGCTGCCACACCACCTCCGGGTCATTGTAGCCCGAAAGGTCGGGCCATTCCTGACGGGCCAGGCAGTTAATGATGCCAGCATAACCTGAGTGGGTCTGCGGCAATCGATACTTCTCGCCGCGCAAGTTGGCAATTTCGATGCGCGCCCACTCGCGCCACAGGTTGGCTCCAGTGGCATATTCGACGCATTCGGCAATGTTAGCTCCGCCTACGCGGGCGGCGTTTTCCAAAAAGTACAGCCGCCCCTCGCCATGAACTTTGATGTATTCAGAGTGTGTCGCTCCGCGTACCAATCCCATGGCCTTTAGCACCTGCTTGTTAAATTCGACCAGTGCTTTCGACTCGTCTGACTCCCGATCCAGGGAGCGGGTGATGAACACACCGCCGCCTGCATACGTCGAGAGAGGCGGTTTGCCATATTTGTGCGCTACCGAAAAAAGCACTTCACCGTTATCCACCAGGCTATCTACATGATAAACGTCGCCGGGAATAAACTGTTCCATAAGAAAAAACGATCCCTGATCGCCCAGTGACTCCAGAATCGGCCACAACTGGTCTGGGTGGTCGATCTTCTTGATACCCATTGAACTGGCCTCGGAACGCGGTTTGAGCAACCACGGCGGCGACACACGATCCATGAACTCGCGCAAATGGTCATAATTGAAGATGCCGATAAATTCTGGAACCAGCAGGCCAGCATTGCGGGCGGTTGTTCGCATCGCCAGCTTGTCACGGAAGTTGCGCGCCAGGCTGTCGCCCATGCCCGGCATGCGGAAGTGCTCGCGCAGGTGAGCGGCGGTCTCCACATCGAAATCATCGAGAGCCATGATCAAGTCAATTTGACGGCTGCGGGCGAGGTAGGCCACAGCATGGATGATGTCTGGCCGCTTGCCCAGGTCTGGCATATGAAAGAACTCATCAATGTTTTCGCGTGGCCACGGTTCGTCCTTGTTCTTGTCATTCGTGGCGAGCAAGACATGCAGACCGGCTTCCTTGCAGGCCTGTAAAAACGCGCTGCCCTTGAAGTAGCTTGAGAGGCAGAGAATTGTTTGGGTCATAATCGTCTCCCTGTCATAGGATCCCTTCCTGTGTCTCCTCAATCAACTGATCCACCACTGCCTGCAAACTGCCGCTGCTCTGGAAGGTAGCAAGCTGGCGGTCGGCGCTGGTGCCTTCTTCCAAAATGCGGTAGGCATATTCCACCTCCTTGCGGCTCCCCAATTCGTCCACCACATCGTCCACAAACCAGCCTACCAGTTCGCGGCACAAGTCTTTGGCCGGAAATTCTTCCTGCTTGCCAAAATCAATCATCTTGCCGCTCACTCCATAACGCACTGCCCGCCACTTGTTCTCCTCAATCAGCTCCAACGGATAAATACGGAAGGTCATGTTGTCGCGCCGCAGTTTCCAGATTTTATAGATGATGGCCTGATACAGGGCCGCAATACAGACTGCCTCGTCTACCCGTGTGCAAACATCGCAAATGCGAATCTCCAACGTGGGGTAATTCCAGTTGGGGCGAATATCCCACCAAATCTTGGAGCCGTCAGGAATACAGCCGGTCTTCACCAGCACGTTCACAACCTCGGAGAAGTCATTCCACGAGCGAAACTCGCGCGGGATTCCGGTTCGCGGAAAATTCCGAAAGATGATGCTCCGATAAGACATCAGGCCGGTGTTGCGACCCATCCAGAACGGCGAGCTGGTAGAGAGGCAGAGCAGGTGCGGGAGCATGTAGCGGGCCACGTTCATGGCGTCTATCATAAACTCGCGATCTTCAATGCCAATGTGAACGTGCGTGCCGAAGATTAACAACCGCTGGGCCAGTTCTTGCATATCGTGCTTTACACCCGCGTACCGCTCGAGCGGCGTGATCTCCTGGTCCTTCCACGATGAAAATGGATGCGTACCCGCCGCTGCAATCTTCAACCCCTTGTGAGCCGCCAGGTCCATCACACCCCGGCGCAAGCGCACCAATTCGTCACGGGCTTCCGCCGGCGTGCGGCACACTTTGGTGCCAATCTCCACGATGGATTGATGCAATTCAGCCTTCACCTGCTCGCGCAGAGTCATTTTGCCTGCATCCAGCAGTTCGGTGATGTACGATCTCAGTTCCCGAGTCTCCGGATCGACAATCTGATATTCTTCTTCAATGCCGAGGCTAAAGGAAGGTGTTAGTTGCATAGGTTACTCCTGTAGAACAAATTAACAACACCTGCCCCACCGCAGGCCGTCTCGCCCCGGTGGGATGATGGCCCGAACCGGGCGCGGGTTTGCCCTACGCTAGGCGCGTTTATCAACTACAAACGAGGGCACGAGAGAGCCGCCGCCGGCAGTGACATTGAGCAGGTCAGCCGTCGAAAGGCGGGTCAGGCAACCCTCTACGAAACTACCATACCAGATGAATGGGTTGGTATCAATCATCCTGTCGTAGATTTCGACCCTGCCATCCACCCAGCTGGCATAAGGGATCCTGGGAAGCGGCACACGCTTTTGCACGATGCACGGCTCAACGAGTGCGGTCTTCAGGGCGGCTTCCCACTCGCTCGAAGATATCTCCCACCCGAGAACCACGCCCTTGCCGCCGTACTCATCATTGGGCTTGATCACAAACTCATCCTTGTTCTTTGCCAGGAACGGCAACAAGTCTATAGGCCCACCTTCGTACACCGTACGCCGTTCTTCGAGCAGGCGCGTCCAAGGCAGGTAACGCTCAATAGCGGCCCGCTCGCCGGCGGTGAAGAAGTGGTCGTTCGTTTCATCGCTCAATACGGCCAGGCTGGCCTTCTTATGCAAAATCTTGCAGCGGAAGGGATTGACCATGCAGACTGCGTGATCACGCACAGCGCGGATGACAGGGTGATCCAGACCGCCGCGCTCCACCAGCTCGCTGATCAACACGCGCTTGTAGATGAGCTGGATCTGTTTGCCGTCCGCGATCAGCCTGCTGTTTTCGTACGTCACCTCGCGCGGGTCGGCGATGACGCAATCGTAGCCATGCGACTCAAAGTAGGCGTGGAAGAGGATGAATTCGCTATACGTAGGTACTTCCTTCCAGTCGAGTATAGCGATGCAGGGGCGCTCCCTGCCACCCCATTGCCGGTAGGAATCGATCAGGGCGTGCAACATCAAGTGCCGCGCAAACAGCGGCCGCATTTCGTAGTGTTTGCTGAACTCGCGCATCACCGGCAGGCCATAGTAGACCTCGGTCATTACATCGGTGTAGGCAATGGCCGCAGGAGTCTCGGCGTTGTACTCGGTGAGCCACAACATTGTCTCTTCATCGAAAAAGGTGTCCATCCGCGATGTTGGACTGGGCGTGTCGAAGCCAGGATCAACCTGGATGAGTTCTTCTTCCCAATCGTTGAGGTGAAACTGCGCCCGGAAACTGGCATCGGCCAGGGCCGCGTTGTGCGCCTTTTCAAAGGCAGGCATCACGGCGCGGATAGCGACTTGCAGGGCGCGATATTGGTCGGGGTGAATGAAGCGCGGGCGGAGGACGGTGCTGAGCGGCCGCTCCCCGAAAAATAG
>DASWKT010000149.1:0-11124 GCA_036396515.1 Anaerolineales bacterium
CCAAAAGAATTATTTCAATGATTGGTTTGTTAGCTTTGATGGGGCTGATGACAGGTGTGCTGACCGCCGCCGCGCCACTGCCGAATCCTTCAATCGTATTGTCGGAACCAAAAGAGCTTCGAGTTCTCAACAATCCCCAGGCTCCCACGCCCACTCTTACCATGAACGTAGGCGAGACCCTCACAGTGATCGTACAAGTTGACAGCGTTCAGCCGTTCATCTCTGCCACGGCTCTGCCTTCGTTCCAATTCCCTGGTAAGGGTGTAGTAGCTATGCAGGGAGGCGACCGCGTTGGGAGCGGTACATCTGCCGCCTTGAAGGTGACGTTTAAGGCAAAGAGTTCAACGGCTGAATTTCCCAATGGCGGTTTTGCCCCAGTGCACGTAGTTGTTGGAGTCCGCTATATTGGTGGTTACGTAGAGGTGCGAGATTTTCTCTTCAATGTGACCGTTCCGTAAACGTGTCGGGATTAAAAAAGCTATTAAACGGAAACAGCCCACCCCTGAGAGAGGCGGGCTGTTTTAATTCCGGGGTAAATTTATGATGCGCGTGCAAATGCGGTCGCGAGCAGGATCAGGACAGATAATCCGAAATTCATTCTCAGGAGGATGACTTCACGTCTTCGCAGAGCGTCCAATTCTTTGGTGTTGCTTGTTTTCTTTGCCATGACCAGCGCGCGGCGGATGGCAGGGATGACCTCCCAGGTTTGTAACGCACTGACAACTACCATCACAATCCCAAGAATATGTTTGGTAAGAATCGCCAAGGACCATTGCGTGCTTATGGAGACAAAGCCATCATAATGCGGGTTGACGCTCATTTGGAACAAACCAGTGATGAGCAGAAGACTCATGCTGAACCATGCGATGGGTTCCAGTCGTTTTTGCATGGCTTCGATAAACACAAGTTGTATATCGGGCTGGAGTGAGTGCTTCATGGCAGGGAGGATGAGGAACGAAATTCCCGCGAGACTGCCAACCCAGGTAACGGTGGCGAGCAGGTGTAACCAGTATGTGAGCGCCAGCGCCCAGGTGGGCGGGGTGGTGATCATGGTGGAGTATACGTGGGAGTTGGAGTCTCTGTTGCTGGAGCGGGGAGAGTGGGCGTCTCCGTTGGAGGCACCCCAGGCGGGGTATCGGTTGGTACTCCTGTGACTCCATCAAGTGTGGGAGTGACCAGGAGAGTCGGAGTAATAGTCTCGGTCGGCGGGAAGCAGGCTATATAAGCCTCTTCAAATCCATCACTTGCCGGTCCATCCAGAGGAGCGATTGCCTGTGCGTTCTGGTACTGAGTGACCGCCTCGCAATATTGTCCTTCACTGAGCAGTTGATCGCCATAGCGCATGGATGCGAAATGAAAGCGTTGAGGAGCCGTCATCGTGCCATCCCACAGACCTGTCCAACCGCGATAGACCTGATCGAAATAGAACAAAGCCTGTTGCCAATCGAGTTCCCAGAAGGAGGCGCCGATCAGATAATAGCGCGCGCCTTCACGTAAACCACTCGCTTCACGATCCAGCATCCCAAACCTCTCTGCCAGTGTGAATTGATAGATACCGCCTTCCAGGTTGCCCTGTCTGGTGATCAGGTCATAACCGTAATTGCGCAGCCCGAAATAGTACATACCATCCACTTGCGAAGTCTGGTAGTTACGGTCGAGCTTGCGCATTTCATCGAGCGCGCCGAGAGCACCGGGCCAATCCTGCGCGGCCATCAGTTGTTGTGCGCTCGCAAAAGCCTGTTCTGCACCCGTGAAATCGGGCGTCGGTGTAAGCGAAGGGGTTAGTGTGGGCGTGGGCGCGTTCATGAGGACCAACACGTCAGTCAGTTTCTGCTGCGCGCCGGGGAAGGCAGGATCATGCGCGATGATGAACTCCAGGCGTTGCCGGGCATTCTCATATCGTAAGAACTCCATATCCACAAGCGCATACTGGAATTGCTCGCCAAGCTGTTGTGAGATCACAGAAGACTGTGTGTCTCTACGGATCGAGATCCCTGATTGATAACCTCCCAGCAGGGCAAGCACAAGGACGATGATCAAGCCAATGGCACTGAATAAAATTGAACGTCCTCGCATGTTCTTATTAATTTTTATACTCGGTTGTGTGTTTCCAAGGTTTTCAGACATGGGCGCAATTATATCTTAAGGTGACAGGCACAAATCGACCCTTACGAGGGTTGCTGATGCAATGGCGATCGAAAACACTTGATTTTTCGAGATCACAAACGCAACTTTTACCCTCGCAAGCATGTTCGGTTCTAAAGTTTTAAGAGCAGTTTTATCTCGGACCAGATGAGGGGGAGGCAGATCAGTCCCCCGACAACCATGCCCAACAGCGCAGTCAATACTGCGGATCCAGGCACGAATCTTGCCAGGCCGTAAGCTGTCACGCCTCCGAGCAGGGCTGCGCATAACCCCTTGAATAATGCCCCGTTAATAGCGATCGGTTCGTGCATTTTCCGGCTTAACCATATGAACATGATGATGGCTTCGACGGTCAGGGCGATTTCTGCAAATGCGATGGCAGGTGCACCGACATGTGCAAAGAAATTCAAAGCGACCAGGCCGAACAGGATATAGATCACAAAGCGGATGAGCACACCCCAGAGCGGCCACCAGGGCTCTTTGCGCGCGTAGAACGAACGCGCCGCGATCTCCTGAATGGAAAATCCGCACAGAGTAAGCAGGTAGATGCGCGTCGTCCATGTGAGCAGACTGGAGCCGGCCTCGTCAAACCCGAACGCGGCGCGCACGAGCGGATGAATTCCAGCTGTCATCACGGCCGCAACGGGAAGGGTTAACGCGATCAGGACTCGCAGGGCCTTCTCGATCGTTAAACGGAAACTATTCCAGTCTGCGCGTGCGGCGAACTGGGAAAGAGTTGGCAGCAGGGCGGTGGCGATGGCAGTCCCAAGCAACGTCTCAGGCACCTGCATGATCATCCAGCCGTACGTTAAGGCCGAGATTGCTCCCACCTGGTCGAGCCGCGAAGCGAAATTGTCCCGCGCGATAAACATCAGCTGGATCGCGAACATCGTCAGCAAGCGTGGACCGATAATCTTCAAAACTTCGCGCAATTCCGGGTTGTGAATGTCAATGGACGGAGTCCACCTGAATTTATACCTGATCAGGCCGGGAATTTGAATCCCCAGGTGCAGCGCCGCGCCGAGAATGACGCCATACACCAGTCCATGCACGCCATAGCCGAGAGCGGGTAGTATGACCGGGCCGAAACGATACGGCTCGCTGGGGGAGAGCACCAATGCGCCGAAGATCATGCCGATGTTATAGAGCGAGGGAGCCAACGCGGGGAGAATGAAATGCTGGTTGGCTTGCAAACCTCCTATCACCAAGCCGCTGATGGAAAAGATTAGCGTGGCGATCAGGTTCAGACGCATCAACTCTGCAATCAGTTGTTGCTGCTCGCGACCAAAACCCGGCGCGATGCCGATCTCTGACCTGACGATCTGCTCGGCAAAGACGGCTATGATGATTGCCGCGATGGCTGTCACCACAAATGCAAGATTGGCGACGCGTGAGAAAAGTAGCCATGCTGCATCTTGTCCTTTGAGTGTCAGTATTCCAGTCAACACAGGAATGAACGCCATCGAGAGAGCGCCGCCAGAGATGAGCGCGAACAGGAGGTCGGGAAGATTGTTCGCGACGTTAAACGCGTCGAGTTCAAATGACAGCGAGAACTGGCGTGCGATGAGGATCGAACGCGCGAAGGCCAGTACCTTGTCAATGCCGAAGAATAAGCCAACCAGAAGCGACGTGCGCGCAAGGAAGGATAGTTTATTCATTGATGTTGTTCAAATTTCCAAAGATTTAAACCGTGAGGCAGGATGCTCAGGAAGAAATAAGTTCGCCATGCCAAGCCCGGCAGAAGGATATTGAAGTCAATTGAATCTCGATACAACCACATGCCCACAAAGACAAGGGGGAAAAGATAGACAGCGACATGATGACTGATGTCATAAAGCGGCATGCTCGTATCTCGCTGACGTATCGCAATTCCAATGAAGGCGAGTAGAACGACAATTCCCACATCCAGATAACCACCCCAGGCCGGAAGCGGCGTCTTGGCTGTGCTGGCGATCAAAACCAGAGTTGTGGAAATGACAAACAGGAAAATGAACGATAGGATATAGAATTTGTTTGAAACTCTGCTCATGTTATGGCACGTACGGCGGCAGATCCATCACCACGAATTGACCGGATGCATCCCGCGTTACTTTGTACTCAAATTGGGAGACCGGCGGCATTTCCGTTTCATTCGCTCCACAACATGGACCGAGCACAAACAGGCTGCCCTCCGAGTTGTTGAATTCTACCCGGAAGACATACGTATCGCCCTCTAAATTCTTAAAAGTTGCCGTGCGGATTGTCAGACATTGCAGGATACGACTTTCACATACCCATTCCCAAAGCGCGACCTGATCGGCAGGATTGATCTCAGGATCGAATATTTGTAGTTGTTCATAACTGCCGCCATAGAGAGAAATAGCCTCCCCATATTTCTTTTCCTTCAATAAGGAAAAGAACTTGATCAGCGCTTGCTGGGCCTCACTTGCAGTCGATGTCAAGGAAGTAGGTTCTGGTGTGTTAATAGGTTGGGGTACACAGCCAATCAAAAAGATGATCAGTAATACGTTTGAGAATCGTTGCATTATAAGGCGGCTTTGATGATGCCGCCATCCACTGCCAGCGCAACGCCGTGGATAAAAGACGCAGCCGGCGAGACCAGGAAGACCGCCGCGTTCGCAAATTCCTGTGGGTGCCCCATGCGTCCAAGTGGAATTTCAGTAGTTTGTTTTTCAGCTTCTTCATCAACAGTTGTGCCATTATTTTTGGCGCGGATAGCCATCAATTCCTGCACTCGTTCGGTCATTGTCCAGCCCGGCAGGATCGAGTTGAAGCGAATGCCCTCCTTCCCAAGGTCGAGCGCCAGAGATTTGGTCAAGCCGACGGTTGCGGCACGAACGCTGTTAGAAAGAATGAGGTTCGGCAGTGGCTGCTTGACGGTATAGGAGGTCATTGTTAACACGCTTGGGGTGGATGATTTGCGCAGGTATGGCAGCGCGGCACGTATCAGGCGCACATGGCTCATGAAGGATGTATCCACAGCCTTTTGCCACGTAGCCTCATCGAAGGATTCGAATGAACCCGCGGGCGGACCCCCTGCGTTTGTGATCAGGATATCCAGACCGCCAAGCGATTCGACAGCGGACTTTATCAATTGTTCCGCTGTGGATGCGTCGCTCACGTCTCCCGCGAAGCCGTAGGCTTGTGTTCCCGTTTCCGTAGCAATTTTCTCCGCTGCGGCTTTGACCTTGCTCTCATCGCGGCTGTTGACGGCGACCACGCAGCCTTCGCGGGCGAGTGTCAAAGCGACCGCGTGTCCGAGTCCGCGTGATGAGCCGGCGATGAAGACGCGTTTGTCTTTGAGTTGTAAATCCATAGTTAAGGTATCAACAATACCTTCCCTTTCGATTGTCGACTTTCGAGATACCGGTGCGCTTCAGCAGCGTCGGCGAGTGGGAAGGTCTTGTCAATGCGCACCTTCAGTTCGCCTGCTGCTACCCAAGAAAACAGGTCATTCACCCTCCACATCAGTTCTGCACGGTCAGATGTATAGTGTCCTATGAAAGGACGGGTCAGGTAAAGCGAGCCTTTTGCATTCAAGGTTTGTGGGTCAATCGGTGAAACCGATCCAGAGGATTGACCGTAAAGCACCATATAGCCCCGTTTCCGCAGACAGTTCAGACTCTTGTCGAAAGTATCCTTGCCAACCGAGTCGTAGACCACGTCTACTCCCAGATTGTTTGTCAGTCGTTTGACCTCGGTCTCAAAATCAGTTTGGGTGTACAGGATGATGTTGTCTGCACCTGCCTCTCTCGCGAGCGCGGCTTTTTCCTCCGTCGAAACTGTTCCAATGACGCGCGCGCCGCATCGCTTTGCAACCTGTATCAATAATTGCCCAGTGCCACCGCCCGCTGCGTGAACGAGCGCTGTGTCGCCCTCTTTAATCTTATACGTGCTGTGGGTAAGATAATGAGCTGTCATTCCCTGGACCATCACCGCGACCGCATGTTGCGCGTCCACCTCTTCCGGAATAGGAACGAGTCGCCACGACGGGACAATCGCGTACTCGGCATACGAGCCTTGCACGCTCGCGTAGGCCACGCGGTCGCCTAGCTTCACATCCGTTACGTTTGAACCCAGCGCGTCAACCGTGCCTGCTGCCTCCTGCCCAAGCGTGAACGGTAGTGTTCCTTGATAACGGCCGATGCGCTGGTAGATGTCAAGGAAATTGACTCCGATCGCCTCGATCTTCACCCGCGCTTCGCCCTCGCCTGGTTCCGGCACAGGGACTTCCTCGTACTTCAATGCTTCGAGTCCCCCATATTGATGCACACGGACAGCTTTCATGGTTATTCTCCGTTAGAAAATTGCATCCATCAAATCCCGTTCCCTTAACATGCGCCGCCGCCAGTTGTTAAGGAGCGGGACAATGAAGGGCAACAGGCGCAGGCTGTAGTAGGGTGGCAGGATTGGCAAACCGAGTAAATCCCCAAAACTGATCAGTACGAAGAGGTGCTCCAGGCTGCCGCGCTGCCGTGCCAGAGTACGTACCTGTTCGTGAATTGCCAGGCCGTAGAGAATTTCGGTAAGAGTGTGAGTCAGTCGCCGGGAAGAAGGTGTCACGATTCACACTTTATGCGAATAACGCCTCACCCATCCGTATGAGGGAGGCCGTTCCGCGTACCTCTGTTTCATAAAGAGGCAATTTGGCGCGCACCATGCCATCGAACTTGTCCCAGATCTCGACCATATAGCGGTCCTGCATCGCCACTCGGTTTTTGACAAAATCCGGCGATTTGTCAGTGACCTGTTTTTGGTCAATCAGCATATTGACGATCACGCCGCCGACCGGGATGCCAAAGTCATGGAACCAGCCGATGAAGCGCGTGATGACTGCAATCGGCAGGGCTTCCGGCAGGGTGACGAAGAAGAAGGATGTCTGCGCCGGGTCAGTCAGCATTACGCGGGCTTTGCCCATGCGGTCGCGAAATGCAACCAGATATTCCATCAGCGGGTCTTTTTCTTTTTTCTTGGTGAAGGAAAGCAGTTCGCGCAGGGAGCGGGCCTCGTCGCGGCTCTTCAGCATCTTGTTGACCCACAGCGAATAGACTTGGGACATGCCCAACAGGCGCCGGGCATTAGCAGTCGGAGCGGTGTCGAAAACGTACACGTCATATTCGCCGCCCAGCATCAAATCCACCATATTTTCAAACATTGCCGATTCTTCAAAGGCCGGGTTCATCGTCGCCGATTCGACGAAATCTTCTGCCTTGGTGGAAATATCGGCAAATTTCAGGAACCACTGTATTTTTTCGCGGATTTCCTGCTTGGAGCGTTCAATCGTATCCTTGGTGTCAATTTCGTAGGCCCACAGGTTGGGTACGCCGTTGACCGCGGTAGGCTGACCGAAGACGTTTTGTCCGAGCAGTCCGCTCAGGCTATGGACGGGATTGGTTGAGGCCAGCATGACGCGCTTGCCCTGCTTCGCGAGCCAGATGGCGGTCGCGCCTGCCAAGGCGGTTTTGCCTACTCCGCCCTTGCCGCCGAAGAAAAGGTAACGCAGTGATCCGCGTTCTTTAATATAAGCCTGCATGGAAGTTTCGATGTCTTTCATGGCTGATTCTCCTTAGTTCCCATACATGATTTCAGCCAGCTGCCGGATCATATCCAGGCCGGTCACATCCCGTTCCAACTCCGGAACATGTGCCGCCACCTGTCGACCAAACGTGTTCTTGATCTGCTCCAGGTATTTGTCCTGCATCTCGATCCGGTTTTTCAGGTATGCTGGGATGTTCTGTTGAAGCAGTTCGCGCGGCACCACGCGGTTGACCACGTAGCCCATAATCGGCACGTCGAACTTGGCGAATAATTCTGCCGCCTTGCTGGTGTCAATCAGGATCATCTCTTCCGGGATGATGACAAAGAAGAACCCGGTCTTTTCCTTGTCGGTCAGAATACTGGACGATGCGTTGATGCGGGTGCGGATGTACAGGAGTTCCGTGAGAATCTGGTCTTCTTCCGTTTCCTTCTCGCGTTTCAGGCGCGAAACCATTTCCTCGTACTCACGCATCTCCTCCCGCAGCTTGGTGATCTTGTTGATCCACTCATCGTAGACTTTAGCCATGCTTAGGTAGTACAGCGCATGACCAAGCGGTACGAGGTCGTAGATGTAATAATCGTAGTCGCTACCTATCACGATATCCACCACTGCGTCGAAGATGGCACTCTCCTCCATGGCGGGTTCTGCCGAGGCCGCCTGGATATACTGTTCGATTTCATCTGGTACCTCATCGAAGCCATACATATCCAGGATCTTCTGTCGAATTTCTTGTTGATAAGCTTTGATATGCTGGTCAGCGTCGATCTCCTGCGCCCACAGATTTTCCATGATTTTCACAGGGCCCTTACCGAAAATATCCTTCTGGAAAATATCAGACAGGCTTGCTTGAGGATCGACTGAAAAGACCAGAACTTTTTTGCCCTGTTGGGCAAGCCAGTAGGCAGTGGCGGCCGAGAAGGTGGTTTTCCCCAATCCACCCTTGCCGCCGAACATGATATAACGTCGTTTGGGGTGTTCTTCAAAGATTTTTTTCAGTGACATGACGGCAGTTCCTAGAACATCGCATCTGAAAGGTCTTTCTCGCGCAGCAGGCGTCGCTTCCATGTGGATATCTGCGGGACGACGTAAGGAAGCAGGCGCAAACTATAGTAGGGCGGCAGAATGGGAACCCCGATCATATCGCCCATTGTGATCAGGATGAACAGATGCTCCATACTGGCGCGCGTCCGCAGGGCATAGCGGCTCATATCGTGAGAGGCCATGCCATAAAGCACTTCCTTCATATTCTGCCAAAAGCTTTTCTTCTCTTCTTCGCTCATGTTTGGTTTCCTTTCTTTTTGTAGTCAATCATGATTCAAAATAGTCTAAAGCCCTTCCAGATGATAATCGTGCTCATCAGTGAACTCGCGCTCGCGCAAGACGCGGCGTTTCCAGGTCGCAATGTGAGGAACAACATAAGGCAATAAACGAAGACTATAATAAGGTGGTAGGACAGGCACACCGATCATATCTCCCACTGTTCCAAGCATAAACAGACTTTCAAGGCTGGCGCGCATCTCTATGGCATGGGATGCAATCTCCATACCGAACATCCCATAAAAAAATTCCCGGATTGCCTGCCAGCGGCTCGGCCGTCCGCCCGACTGAACTTGGTCATTTTTCATATTATACTGATATCAATCATACTCGATAATTGCTGAGGTGCGTTGTGAACCCACAATATATTCTGATCATCGTGGCCATCATCATTATGGGCTGGTTTGCCTTTGGCGTGATCTATAATCTTCGCCGTGGCGATGCTCTCTTGAAGTGGATGCAGAGCGGACTGCCCGGTATTGGGCAGCGCACCACTTTCCGCTGGCTGGGTACCTCAGTCGCAGAACTGGTCATCGCGCATGCCAAGAAACCGTTCCGTCGATTGGAGACTCTGCTTGTGCTCAAACCGCGTGACGTCTTCTGGATGACGATCGCGGCCTACATTCAAGGGCGCGAAGATATTATCATCTTTCGCGCTCATTTGCACACAGCTCCTCTCGTGGACCTTGAGCTGGTTGACCCAAAAACCTGGAGTGGACGCAACGCTTTCAAGCAGGTCGTTGACCGCAAATGGGAAAGCAAAGCCTACCAGGACATGCAGCTGCTTGCACCAAGAGGACTACTCAATCTTGCAACTACGGTGCTCGATAAGCTTACTGTCCCAATGCAAAAACTATCTCCGCGCTATGCGCGCCTCAGCTTGCGCAGAGATACACCGAATCTGGAATTGCACGTGCCGTTCCCTGCTTACCGTACATCGGACGCAGCGCATTATTTCGATGCATTGCGCGAACTGGCACGTGCCATCGGTGAACGTGATTAGAACCTAATGTATCTCACATGGAGGGAGATGCATTCTCGCATCTCCCTCTTTTCGTATTCGTGGTTCAATCATCAGCCGCAGCGGGGGCTTTCTTAACCTCACCGCCTTTGGCATAACGCTGATAGGCCTGCCAGCCGTCGTAGCCGATGAAGAGGGCGGCCACAACAAGCAAGACCGCGACAATGATCATCAGCCAGGCGCCGATGACCGGCACGATGCCCACATCCTTCGTGAGCACAGTCGCCCACAGGTTGTAGGCCGTAAGCACCGTCGCTGCAATGGTGGTGATGTACATGAACAGCATCGGCCAGAGCGCGTAGGCCGGGTTCTTCTTTTCGCTCTTCAGCCAGACCGTGACAAGCATCAGGCTGAGCGCAGCCATTAACTGGTTCGCTGCTCCGAACAGGAACCACAGGTACACCCATGTGCCGGTGAGCACCAGCAAGAGGGTCAGCGCCATGGAGATGATACTGGAGACGTGCATGTTCTTCACCGCAGGCACGGATTCGCCCACCCATTCGGTGAGTGTCACCCGCATCACGCGGAAGACCAGTTGCACGACAGTCAATACGATCACGACGAACGCGCCGAAGCCGAGCGCCGTTCCTAAAGCTTCCGGTAGCGCGCCGAAGGTGGCTGCGTAGAGCAGCTTGCCCACACCGGCCGCGAACCGGCCGCCTCCGCCGCCCGCCCCCGCAATAGAGACCGCTACGAGTGAGAGCAGGGCCAGCGTATTCTCGGAGAACATTGCGCCGCCGCCGACCGGAAGCGCGTCAGTTTCGTATTCTAACTGGCGGGCCGTACCGACCGAGCCGAACAGCGCATGCCAGCCGGAGATCGCGCCGCAGGCGATGGTGACGAACAGCATGGGCCACAGTGGAAGCCAAGTCTTGCCCGCTTCGAAGGTGAACCCCAGTGTCTTGACGGGTTGCAGCGCAAACTGGCCGATCGCGGCCCCACTCGCGTCGGTGATCCCTGTCAACGGCGCTAACACTGCACCTACAGCGCTAAGCACGATCGTGATGAGCGTCACCCAGAAGCCAATGTAGTTCACAGGCTGTGCGAAACGCCAGATGGGTAAGTTGGCACCGAGATACGAGAAGACGAACAGGAACAGCGC
>DASWKT010000150.1:0-7289 GCA_036396515.1 Anaerolineales bacterium
TTCATCATCAGCAGTGATGGCTTTTATGCCCTCGGTAAATTTATCGGAGGGAATACGCTGTTGCTCGGCCAGACTGAAATGCAGCCCTCCGAGTTCATTCAAGGTAATGGGATCAACCATTTGCGCGCGGATTGCATTGGCAGCACGCTGTCCTTTTACGTGAACTTCAATGAGGTCGCTGTTGTGCAGGATACGGATTTCCCGTCCGGTGATGTCGGTGTGCTGGCAGGCGCGTTCGCTGAGCCCGGCGTAGATGTTTTATTCGATCATTTTGTGGTGATACAACCGTAAGGGCGGGATCACCCCGCCCCTACAGTAATCATGAAGATCTATCTCGGTACCGTTGGCTGCCGCCTCAACCAATCTGAAATTGAGACCATGGCGCGACAATTTCGTGTCGCAGGGCATGAGATTGTCGCGTTTGCTGAAATGGCAGACATGGCTGTGGTCAACACCTGTGCGGTGACAAACGGGGCCGCGGCTGATTCGCGCGGCAAGATCCGCCAGATTGCGCGGGCGGGCGTAGGTGAAATTGTGGCCACAGGTTGCTGGGCAACTTTGCAGCCAAAACAGGCAAATGATCTGCCGAATGTCTTCCGCGTGGTCACAAATGACCGCAAAGATCATCTTGTTCCCGATGTTCTAAATCTCCCGCAGGAATCATTTGATCTCGAACCCATTTCGCGCCAGCCTCTACCTGGCTTGCATCGCCGTACCCGCGCTTTTATCAAGGTACAGGATGGGTGTGATAATCGTTGCACTTTCTGTGTTACCACCATCGCGCGCGGCGGGGGGCGCAGTCGTCCTTTTGCGGATGTCCTGCTCGATATCGAGTCCGCGCTCAGTGGTGGCGCGAAAGAGATTGTCCTCACTGGCGTCCATCTCGGTTCGTGGGGACAGGATTCTGGCAAACATTTACACGATCTGATCAAAGTCATTTTGCGCGAAACGGATGTACCTCGTTTGCGGCTTTCCTCCCTCGAACCGTGGGATCTGGATGCAGATTTCTTCTCTCTGTGGGATGATCCCCGCCTCATGCCCCACCTTCATCTGCCTCTGCAATCCGGATGCGAATCCACGCTGAGGCGGATGGCACGCAGGACAACGCCTAATTCGTTTCGCAAACTGATATCTGCTGCTCAGGAGGCGATCCCGGATGTAGCCATCACAACCGATATCATCGCGGGCTTTCCCGGTGAAACGGAAGAAGAATTCGCTGAGTCATTGGATTTCATAAAAGAAATGAACTTTGCTGGCGGGCATGTCTTCACATATTCACCGCGTCCCGGCACAGGCGCTGCCAAGATGAAGGGGCAGATCAGGCCCGAGCTTGGAAAGAAGCGGAATCACATCCTGCAGAACGCGCTGGAAGAGTCCGCGAAAACCTATCGCCAGAAGTTCCTCGGGCAAACGATGTCCGTATTATGGGAATCCACGTCCGAGATGGGAGAGTGGGGCTGGCAAATGGAGGGCCTGACGGGAAATTATCTGCGCGTGACCGCATTTTCCTCCTCGCCACGCTGGAATCAGATTGATGCTGTGAAAATAAATGAATACGATAGAAATGGTATGAAAGGCGTAATCTCCAATACGGGATAAGTGTCACTATATGAAATTTGAGCGGGCTTGTAAAATGAATTCAATGTCGAAGTAAGGAGAATAACCATGACTGCACAGTTAATTGATGGAACCGCAATTGCGAAAAAAGTCCGTGAGGAAGTCAAGGAAAAAGTAGCCGCACGGGTTGCGGCTGGCAAGTCGAGGCCTGGCTTGGCCACGGTATTGGTGGGCGACCGCGTCGACTCCGCTACCTATGTGAGCATGAAGCAGAAGGCTTGTGCTGATCTGGGGATGGAATCGTTCCATCACCCGCTCCCCGCTAATGCAACTCAGGATGAGGTGGAAAAACTGGTCAAAGAGTTGAATGCCGACCCTAAAGTGAACGGGATTCTGGTACAGCTCCCGTTACCCGGTCACATTGACGAAGAGACTATCCTGCGCGCGATTGACATTACCAAGGATGTGGACGGCTTTTCGCCGATCAACATTGGTCGCCTTGCGCAGAAGGGCCGCGAGCCGTTATTCGTTCCCTGCACGCCTTACGGCTGCATCTATCTCCTCAAGGAAGCCGGCGTGCAAATTTCAGGCGCGAACGCGGTCGTACTGGGCCGTTCCAATATTGTAGGCATGCCTGCAGCTTTGTTGCTGATTGCCGAAAACGCGACTGTGACGGTCTGCCATTCGCGCACCAGGAACATTGCGGATGTTGTTCGACAGGCAGACATCATTATTGCTGCGATCGGTAAAATGGAGTTTGTGCGCGGCGATTGGATCAAGCCCGGCGCGGCAGTGATTGACGTGGGGATCAACTCGAAGCCGGATTCCACGAAGAAGAGCGGCTATCGGCTCGTGGGTGATGTCAACTTCGAGGAAGCCAAAGAGGTTGCGGGTTTCATTACACCGGTGCCTGGCGGGGTCGGTCCCATGACCATTGCAATGTTGATGAACAACACGTTCCGAGCGGCTGAGATACAGGATAAGCAACTTGAAACGGAAGCCGCCCCAAGCCTGTCCTGACTGGCGAAGCCGTGTAGGAAGGTCCCGCCCCGCGCGGGACTTCTTTTTTAACCGGCTTTTGCATCGTTTGCCCCCTAAGGGGACAAGACGATTTTGATATACTTGGCACATGTCACCGGATAAAGTCGGCAGATATAAAATTAAATCGGAGTTGGGGCGCGGCGGCATGGCAACTGTTTATCGTGCGCATGACCCGAGCTCCAATCGAGAAGTGGCAATCAAGGTTTTGCCACCTGAGATGTTACATAACCTGGTGACCCGCGCCCGGTTCAAACGCGAACTCAAATTGGTCGCTTCTTTGGAGCATCCTGCAATCGTGCCTGTATATGATGTGGGGGAGGATAACGATCAGCCTTTTTTTGTCATGCGGTATATGTCGGGCGGGTCCCTTGCCGCCATGATCAAAAGGGAGAGATTCTCTCTAAGTGATGCGGCTGTAATTATCGAGCGCCTTGCATCTGCCCTGGACCATGCGCACTCGAAAGGGATCATTCACCGCGATATCAAGCCTGACAATGTGCTCTTTGATGCAGGCAATAATCCGTATCTTTCTGATTTCGGGGTGGCAAAATTTGCCGAGACAGCTATTTCAGCAACCGGTCATGATGTGATGGGAACACCTGCCTACATCAGCCCGGAACAGGCGCGCGGGGAAACTGTCGATCATCGTGCCGATATCTATGGGCTGGGGGCGATCCTTTACGAGATGCTAACCGGTAAGAGACCGTATCCCGGGGACACCGTAATTGGCGTGGCTGTTCAGCATGTAAATGATCCCATCCCGGAGATACTGAAAGCCAGACCGGATCTTCCTGTAGAGGTGGATGCCATCATTAAAACGGCGATGGCAAAGGATAAGCAGAAACGCTATAACACGGCAGTCGAGCTTGCGCTTGCTTTGGACAAGGCCACGTTTGGAGAAGAGCGGACGATTCCAAACCTGGCCACTTTGATGGATAGGCAAAATACTTCCGGCTCATCTTCCAAACGGACAGGCTGGATTGTGATGGCCATGCTCTTGTTGGCTGGCATCGGGGGTTGGTTGGGTTTGCGTGGACAACTGCCTTTTCCTCTGGCTGCTCCATCAACTCCCACGGCGGGCATGACAGCAGCTCCCCCAACAATCGAGCAGACGATGACTCTTACCCCGGCACCCACCTTAAGCCCCTCGGTTACTGCAACCGCCGCGCAGGAAACACCAGTCGTTGCATCTCTTCCCGGTGGGGCAGATAAGGTCGCGTTCGTGGCGGGAAATGAGATTTACGTAATGAATGTTGACGGCAGTGACCTAATTCAGATCAGGACAGAGAATTCTCCTAAATCAGGGTTGCATTGGATTGCCGACGGGAGGCTGGTATATGTCTCCCGTAACTGTGCCTATATCGTGGATGTTCAGATCGAACAACCTGAGCAGATCGTATGCTTCAATGCCAGAGAGTCCATGGAAGGTTTTCGTGTCTCCCCGGACGGCAAAATGGTTGCCATCAGTATCCAGCGCACACTGAATATCCTTCCCTTCGATCTTGATTCATTGAAAGAAGTCGAGACGAGATTCAGTTTGCTTGCGCTCCCAGAAATCTGCTTCTACAATCAATACGCCTTCAGGGATGTGCTCTGGTCAAAAGATGGTACCCAGCTCGCGGCTCATGTTGTGGATACGGAGTTGGTCAGCTCCGATCAAATCTTCCTTTTGAGTGTTGATATTCCAAACTGCTCCACAGTGGGACCTGTGCGTATGGATAGGATCCCTGGGGCGCATATTGATTTTGACAGCGAGAGTACCAAACGCATCTCCAGCTTTGACTGGGATGGCGATCACTTATTCCTTCTAAACGACTCCATCCGCAACGATGGATTTGGCAATCTTTATCTTTATGATAGTAAGACTCGCGAGGGCGTGAAAATAAATCCAGTGAATGGTCTATGTTGCTACCGGGATGCACGGTTGAGTCCCGATAAAAGTTATCTCTTTTTTGCATTTCAAAGATCTGACAGCAGTGAGATTCAACTTTATTACGTTCCATATGGTGATTGGGAGGATAGTAATGGGTGGAACCCAATAGCAATTCCTGACCTTCTATTGACCACCCCGCGTGAAAAGCCCCAGCCTGCACTGCGACCAGCTCGATAAAAAATCCCGTCTCGCGCGGGACCTCGGTTTGCTTCCGTTATAGGAAAGCTTTCTTCACTCGAACCTGAACCGCCAAACGCCCACGCTGAAAAATATCAACGCGAAACCAAACAGGACACCCACCTCAGGCAAAACATTCTGCAATCCACCGCCGCGCAGCACAAGATCCAGCATTCCCTGCATTGCCCACGTAGTGGGTAGTACTTTCACGGCATTTTGTATAGCGGGTGGGAAAAACTCAAGCGGATACCAGCATCCGCCCATTAACGCGAAGACCATGCCAAACATGACACTCAGACCGCTTGCCTGACCTTCGGTCTTGATGAACGTGCCCATGGTTGTGCCGAATGCGGCTGCAGCCAGCGCAGATGCAAATAAAATGAGGAATAAAGCCAGCGGCTCGCGTCCCCAGTTCAATTTCATCACAAGAACACCGAACCCCACCAGCAATAACATCTGCACGAGAGCCATCGCGACTTGACCAGAGATCGTCCCAAGCAAAAAAGTTGCCTTGTGCGAAGGTGTCGTGAGCAGACGACGCAGCGTTCCCTGTTGACGTTCATACGCGAACAACGCGGAAATCCCAAATAGCGGAATGAATACCCACGTGATCAACTGTCCCGCAGATGAATTGGCACGCGGGTCGTAGTCCACCTGATCTTCAGTCGTTCCCTCCACAACGCTTACCCGTTCAGGTGCATCCTTTTGAATAGATTGTGCCATCTTGAGTGAACTCTCTAAATAGGCTTGTTTCTCTGCATCCGAAGCAAATGGCTGCTTTGCCTCGCGTTGATTGACAGCATTCTGCGCGGCGGAGATTGCACTGCTTACCCTGCGGATCGCGGTCAATATGGCGCGCTCTGCAATGGTCGCATCCAGGTTATTTGGCTGCTGGAGCAACTCCACTTCTGCGGAACCATTCTGCAATGATGCAAGATCAATTCCTGATGGGATGATAAAAACAGCAGAGGCGCTGCGGTCATCGAATTGACTCTGTGCTTCATCACGAGTTACGAGCTCAGGGCGAACAGCACTTGAGCTCTCCAATTCATCGATGACCTGTTGCGAGATCGCGGTGTTGGCTTCATCTACGACCAATAACCCAATACGCGGATCTTCATTGCCCTGAGGTGTTCCACCTGCAAGCAGGAAGGTAAAGACAATGGGCAAGATAATAAAGAACAGCAACTCCGATGAACTCCCAAATCGGACAAGTGCATCTTTCCAAGCAATCGCAAAAATCTTTTTCATAATCAATTTCCTGTAGGGGCGGACGGCTGTCCGCCCTTACTTTTGCACAATCCCTTGACGATTGAACAAAACGACTGCTACGCCAAACAAAATCGAGCCCATGATCAGCAAGGCTGTGATAGGTTCCCTCAGATTCGGTAATGTGCCGCCCAGGCCGAGCGTTGTAAAGCCATCCAGGCCCCAGGCGTTCGGTGTGATCTTGCTTAATGTATTCACCAAGGGCGGCATCTGGTCAAGGTTGATGAAACTTCCGCCCAGGATTCCAAATATCAACATCAAAGCAGAGCCAATGCTGCCGACTTGCGGGGGCGTGCGCGCCAGGGCAGTAACCAGCATTCCCCAGCCTGTAGCCCCAAAGACCGCCGCGAGAATTAATGCGATGACTCCAGCTACATCGCCCCATTTCACACCAAAGAATATCGAACTTGCCAGGATCAATATTCCAACCTGGGCAACGCCTGTCAAAAAGATCCCCAGCACTTTTCCGCCTAAAATTTGAGATGCGTTTGTTGGCGAGACTAGCATGCGCGGCAGAGTCCCTTGTGAACGTTCAGCAAGGATCGAGCGCCCACCATATGAGACGGTGTACATCAGGAACAATAGGGCCATGCCAGGTGCCATATAGGCAAGGATATCGAATTCAATAGCCTCCGCGCCCTCTTGATTTTTCTTTAGCGTGAGGGCAGTGGATTCACTTTCATCCACACTTTGGAACAACTGACGCGCTTCGCTTTCCGCATTTTCCGGAGTCAAAACGCCGCTTGCCATCAACTGAAAAATCGAAGTCATACCACTGGTACGTCCCTCTTCGACGCGCGAGACAAATTCATCCACGATGGCTTTGACGACTCCCGCGCTCGCCGGGCGGGAAGGATTCGTATACACTTCAATTTTTACGGGTTCCGGTTGGATGTAATTCGCGTCGAACGTTGTCCCGTCAGCGGGGATGATCGAACGCGTGAATCCTTCGGGGATGATGATCGCGGCCGCAGCCTGGTCGTCGTCAATTAAACGGCGAGCCGCTTCAGGGTCGGCTGAAGCGCTTGGTTCCATTAGATCGGCGAGTTCTTCCGAAGAGAAGACATCCGCCAACGCGTTCCCAAGTTGTTCGTCATCCAGATTGACGATCACAACGGGAATATCCGAAAGTCCGCTGGAGCTGCCGCTGAAGCGACCCGTGACGAAGCCCATGCCAATGGTGAGCAGGAAGGGCGCGAGCAGCATAAATATGAGCGCGGCGCGGTCGCGGAAAACAAGCTTAAGGTCTTTGATGCCGATGAGGAAAAGTTTTCTCATAGTGGACTCTTTTGCCACAGAGTCACGCAGACAC
>DASWKT010000151.1:0-3342 GCA_036396515.1 Anaerolineales bacterium
AGTAGCATCAACTACATCCACATTCATTCGCTTCTCTTTTTCTTCTTCCATTACATTTTCTCCTTCTGATCTGTATCTTCAATCTGTGCCTCTGGGTGTACAAGATTTTCAAACAGGGCCCGCGCATGGACCATTGCCTGACGCATTTCTTCCGTGGTCACGTCTTCATCATCTTGTTTGGTGGCAATGGCACGCAACTCCCGGTAATCTATTACCAGATTGGGATAGTCCACCGAAATATCTGCGGCGCGCTGTTCGAAATCGTCAACTGGATAGCCCTTTATGCCCATCACTTCCTTAATGAGTTGATTCGCCTTTTGCAGGGCAGCCAGCGGCTCATCGACGAATTCTGCCTGCGCGGCTTGCCATTCGCGTGTAAAGCGGTCAGTCTCCTCTGCTGACAGTGGGCGGATTTCCAGGGCCTTGACGTGATTCAGACGCGCCTCAAGCTCGTCTTCCGCCCGACGCTGATCGCCAACTTCCTGCACAGTGCGATCATACTCAGGACCAAACCGTTCCTGGAGACGTTTCGTCCGCTGCCGGCGGGTAAATGTCATGCCAAGCAGACCTCCGATGAATAACAAAACGACGACCGCAATGACTATCGTAATGGTATTTGTGTCCATATTTCTCCTTCCAGAGCCTTGCCGCGCTGAAATCGTTTTTTTCTCGTTCCAAAATACAGCGTCTTTGCTCTAAATTACAATTCACCTTTTCTAAAATAGTAACCGATTCATTAGCAGACTTTAATAGGGTAATACCCTTTCGAGCACAGGGATTTCCCCATCTCTTCCGTAAAGCTGTGTGTAGACGATCTGGCTGTCCTTTGCCTCCAGCGGGATAATTCCATTTTGCACACAGAGACTATGAATCTCGAGGCCAAACTTAAGAGATTCCTGGAAAACAGAAGCAACGGTCCCAGGATCGTCATCGGCTGCAATGCGGTTGATGGACAGCGTTTTGCATTCAACGCATTCATGGATCAACATCAACTCGCCCCGTGCCTCACGCTGATACTTGTTCCTGCCCTTTTTCATCGTCAGCCCTACGGGTTTCATCGGCGCTTTGCAGGCGGACAGACGGTCACCCGCCGCGTACAGATCGAGATGACATGACCACAGGCAGTATGGACAGTGATTACGGTTATTGACCGCGGAAAGCGAATGCGCGCAGGAGACAATGGCATGACAATGAGCACACCTGAAATCTCCGAAGGAGGCAGAATGGTAGCTCATAGCTCCGCCTTCAAGTGCATGTAGCTCTTATAACGGTGTGGACTGATTTCACCCGCCATGACCGCTTTTCGAATGGCGCAGCCCGGTTCCCGGTCATGATGGCAACTCATGCCAAACTTGCATCGCCCCACATGACCAGCCATCTCCGGGAATAGGAACGCCAGGTCTTCGCTGGCAATTTCCCTCAATCCAAACTCGCGCATCCCAGGGGTATCTACCAGCGTGCCGCCGAAATCAAGATTAAACATTTCCAGGTGGCTGGTGGTATGGCGGCCCTTGCCCTGCTCACCCTGGCTGACAGCTTTTACGCGCAGACCGAGCCCCGGCTGGATGGCATTCAGAAGGGATGTTTTCCCCACGCCAGATTTCCCCACCAGCACACACATACGACCTTGCAGGGATTGCTTAAGTTCCTCAATTCCTTCGCCGGTGAGTGAGCTGACCAATTGGACCGGGTAACCGATTCGGCGATAGATCTCGATATCCGCATCGAAATCGCCATTCTGCTCAGCCAGATCAAGCTTGGTAATGACGATCAAGGCAGGCAGTCCGGATGCTTCAGCGGTGACGAGGTAACGGTCCAATAGGCCCCATTTTGGGACGGGATCCGCCACAGAAAATACGGGCACGATCAGGTCCACGTTCGAGACGATCACTTGCTCGAAAACGCGTTGACCAGGCTTGGGCGCCGTGCGTGAGAGCTTCGAACGCCTGGGCAGGACCTCTGTGATCATGCCGCGGCCATCGCCTGCATCCAGATACCGGACGCGGTCACCTATGGCAATCGGGTCCACGTGCTCGATCTCGCGTACTTCCTGTACCGCGTGACGCAGGGAGGTGGGATCGGCAGTTGGATAAATAAGTTGTTTATGGTTCAGGGACGAGAGCACGCAATCGATTTCTCGTCCGCCGGACAGGGTATGGACGGTGTAATGTCCGAGTGATTTTCGAAAGACGACAGCGATGCCGTCTTCGTCGTTGATATTCATTGGTAGGGTTTCCTGGTAACGTGTCCCAATCAGGCCCATGTTGGACCAGCAAAGGTGCACGGATACTATTAGAAAGAATTTGTGATAACCGTCCGCTTTGGATCGCGCGGATAGGGGATCGGCCTTCTGAATAAAATGCTTGAGCTACTTGGGCTAACATACAATGTTCCTTTCAGTTAATGTAAAACCGGCCAGGGAGATTTCCGTGGCCGGTAGATGAATGCTGAACAAGCGGGCGCCTAGTGCTGTCCCGGTTCGGTGCACAGCGAAAAGACGCGGCTGTTAAATAAAAAGCCACGGACATGGGTACGTCCGTGGCAGATAGGTCTAGGTGAATCGAAAGACTGGGTTAACTGCTATACAGAGACGCGCCCAAAGGATTCTTCGCTTACAAGCACCGATGACATATTGAACATAAAACGCGTCTCCTTTCTTTGAAATGAATAACTGACCCATAGTTTACCAACAGCAGAAAGCGATGTCAAGTTAAATCAAAAAACCTGTCCTGTTACTGCAAGGAGGATCGAGTGTTCGCTGTGTAGCAGGGATTTCTCATCCTCTTATGATGTTGTCCCTGGTAGATCCTGTTCTTTTTGAGCAGGGACAAAACGCTTTTGTGCGCCCAGCCAAAGGTGCAGGGCATAGAAACCCAGCGCTGCGACCGCACACAGAATGCCGCCGGTATACCACAATAGGTTTGGGTTGTAATTATCCAGAATAAGTCCTGCAGCGGCTGGGCCGATCGTGGCAGGAATTGCCCAGGCGAGACCATAGACAGCCATATAGCGGCCGCGCATGTCTTCAGGGGCAAAGCTTGCCGCCAACGCCTGACTGGTCGGATAGAAGATCATCTCGCCAACCGTGATAACGATTATTGCCACCAGGAAGAGGGTAAATCCTCCCACAAAACCGATCATGCCAAATCCAACCGTAAGGAACAGAGCACCAAGCAGCATCATCAGGAAGGGAGCATATTTGCGGATTGTGCGGCTGATCCAGAATTGAAAGATCACCACCTCGAGTCCTGCGATAGATAGCATCACACCGTAATTCCTGGAGTCAATGTTGTGAACGTCACGCAAGTAGACAGGAAAGGAACTGTATTGTTGCTGATACAC
>DASWKT010000152.1:0-26871 GCA_036396515.1 Anaerolineales bacterium
GCTTCGCTCAATGAAGGGGAATTGATCGAAAGCATCGAGAATGCATTAAACCGAATCGGCTCATAAGGCCCTGCCTCTCAAAACGGAAGCAAAAGGAAACATTTCCTTATGTCATTTGTAATCAGATGTTTGGACTGTGGTCATGCCGCTCCATTCATGCCAAACTCTATGCATTGTCCGCAATGCAATAGCCAGTGGCGTGAAGCCGAATACGACATGGTGGAAGTGGCGAAGACATTTCCCTCAGAAATAAAAGACCGCCCGTTTGATTTATGGCGTTACCGCGAACTCCTTCCCATTCGAAATCCCAACCCTATATTGACTCTGGGTGAAGGCGGGACACCTCTCATTCGGGCCGCAAACCTGGGCATGATGCTGGGTCTGTCAAATCTCTTCATAAAAGATGAACGGCAGGGACCCACCTCTTCATTCAAGGATCGACAGGCAGCCGTCACGATTGCCGCACTCAAAGAAGGCGGCGTGACAGAAATGGTTGCCGCCTCGACGGGCAACGTTGCCATCGCTCTCTCCGCGTATGCAGCTCGGGCAGGGATCAAACTCTGGGCTTTCGTTACCAGCCTCGTTCCGGCGGTCAAGATGCGTGAGATTGCATTGTATGGGAGCCAGGTCGTCAAGATCACCGGCTCGTACGATCAAGCAAAACAGGTCGCCGCGGAGTTTGCCCGCCAACGCGGGCTATATCAGGATATGGGTGCGCGCACGGTCACCGCAGTAGAAGCAATGAAGACAATGGCATATGAGATCGCAGAGCAGTTGACCATTCAGCAAGGTCCGCCTCCAAACTCCACTAATGACTCGCCGAAATGGCGCACGCCGGATTGGTATGTTCAGGCGGTTAGCGGCGGCATGGGCCCACTTGGTGTTTACAAGGGATTTCGTGAGCTTAACCAGTTGGGCATGATTGAGCACATCCCGGCACTTGCACCCATACAGGCCGATGGCTGTGCCCCTATGGTATTGAGCTGGAAGAAGGGATTGGAAAAAGCGGAACCGGTTCTATCTCCAAAGACTCGCATTGAAACGCTGGCAACAGGCGACCCGGGCCGAACATATATGATGTTGCGCAAGCAGGTGAACGAAACCAATGGCGTATTTGAAAGTGTGAGTGATGAAGATGCATTCCGCGCCATGCATGTGATTGCAAAAATGGAAGGCATCTCGGCTGAGCCCGCAGCGGGAGTGGCGTTCGCTGGTCTATTCAAACTCGTGCGCGCGGGCATCATCAAACCGACTGATACCGTTGTTGTAAACTGTACAGGACACACAATGCCTGCGGAGCAATTCCTGTTCGGCGAAGGCTGGACGCGCGATGTGGATTTGGAAACAAAGGTAGAGCAAGTGCCAACCCCACAGGAAGGCTTGCTCTCTGCGCTCAATAATGTGACTCCGAATCGTTTCCCCCGTATTGTGGTGGTTGACGACAGCCCTGAAGCGCGTCGCCTCATCCGGCGCATTCTTCAATCACAGGGCGATTTTGAGATTTTCGAAGCAACCAATGGAGTCGAAGCGATCGAACTTGTCAATCAAGAACGCCCGGATCTTGTTATCCTTGATCTGATGATGCCTGAGATCGATGGCTTCGCGGTACTCGATGTTTTACGCAGCAAACCTGAGACCGCGAATATCCCTGTAATCGTCGCAACGGCTAAAGAACTCACGGTAGATGAAAAGAGCCGCTTGCAGGGACAGATTCAATCACTCATGCAGAAAGGCGATTTCCTGAATGATGAATTTCTTGAAGAGGTTCGTTCACTCATTCGTTAGAAATAACTTAGCAACAACGACAGTGAACCGTCACTGACAACAATGTTGGACACTGTCTGTGTTGCAATCTAAGATGATCGGGTAATCACAAAGATGCATAAAGTCCGCAATACCGGAATCAATGCCGCCCTCATCTCAGCGTTCTTTTTAGGGCTAACACCCGTATTTGGGAAGGCTGCAATGGGAGCGGATAAATTCTCCCCGTACGCCGTAGTCGCTTTGCGGACAAGCATGGCGGCAATACTGCTTGTACTGATCATCATACTATTTAAGCGACGATTCCTTTACATCTATCCCATTGGGCTACTCGGATGTATACTGGCAGGCGCCACGAATGGCGTCGGCTCGATTTTCTACTATGTTGGCTTGAACAAATTGAATGCAAGCATCGCACAGATGCTTTACGCGCTGTATCCTTTCTTTGTGGCATTCTGGCTTCAACTTGATAAACAATCCCCATCCAGGCTTACCATCGTCAGGATCATAATTGCGATCTTATCAGCTTTTCTCCTTACGAGGGCGCCCGCAGGACAAATTGATTATTTGGGTGTGGCGTTCATGCTGATCTCAGCCGCGCTTTACGCATTACACCTCCCCATAAATCAGCGGGTACTTTATGATGTCCCTGCACCCACGGTGACGGTGTATACGTTGCTTGCCATGAGCGCGGTCGTCGTGCCGTCCTATTTCATTTTTGATAGAAGCTGGCCCGCGTCAAATGCCCCCTGGGTCCCTGTCCTGGGTCTCACCGCGGTGACATTCTTATCCCGTCTGATGCTCTTCCTGGGTGTAAAGCATATAGGGGGAATGCAAACTGCCCTGCTTGGGCTGGGAGAGCTGCTCGTTGCGATCCCGTGTAGTTTCCTGCTGTTGGGCGAAAGCCTGACAGCTTTACAATGGATTGGCACAGCAGGATTGGGAGTCAGCCTTCTACTCGTCTGGTTTGAAAGGCCCCTCACACCGCCTGTACTTACACATGGATTGTTGAGTTGGTTGCAACCGCCTGATTTCCCTGCCGATTTTTATAAGCATTAAAAAACCCACGGAACAAAATGTTCGGTGGGTTTTTGATCGTGTGCGAGCGAATAGAAGGACTGGTTACGCCCCTCATTCACTTTCGTACAAATAGCCTGTCCCGCGCACGCTGACGATGCGGTCAGAGAGCGCCGGAAAAGGTTCAAGTTTATGCCGCAATCTGCTTACCAAGGGACGCAGGATCTCCGGTGCCTCACGCTGAGAAGTATCATAGCCCTGCACCAGCAATACCAACTCGCGGTGTGAATAGACGCGGCCGGGATTTTCGATCAACACTCTCAACAAACGTCCTTCTGCGGGAGTCAAATGTACTATTTGCTCCTTCTTGCGAATTTGCCTGCGTGAGAGATCAATATGAGTTCCGTCTTTCAAAGAAAACTCTGAGACACCTTCATCTACATCTACAACAGAGGTTCCACCACGCGCCTTCAGGCGTGCTTCACGTCGTACCAATCCTTTCTTGACACTGCTTACCACCTGCGTCGGTGAAGCGGGCTTGAGCAAATAATCATGGACGCGCAGGCGCAGTGCCTGTATCGCAGTCTCTGTCGTTCCAAAGGCGGTTAATAGGATCACTTCAGTTTCGGGTGCGATTTGATTGACCACCTGGATTACTTCCAATCCATCCATGCCCGGCATACGCAGATCTACTATCAACAATTCCACGGGATTGGTCCGGACGTACTCAACGGCGGCCTGTCCGTTGGGCACAGAATTCACCGAGAATCCTTCAAGGCGAAGGATATCGGTCAGCGATTGACGGGCAACAGGTTCATCGTCAACGACAAGAATATTCGACTTCATTGGAGTTCTCCGATCGGCAAAAATAATCGAAAGCAGGCGCCTGAGCCATTTTGGTTGGTAAGATCGAGTGTGCCGCCGTGTGCTGTGACAATATTGTAACTCACTGTAAGACCCAAACCGGTGCCACCTTCCTTTGTGCTGAAGAAAGGTTCAAAAATGTTATTGCGTCGATCTTCCGGAATCCCAGGGCCATTATCTTGAAAAGTCATTTCAACGCCCTGATTCAGTTCGCGCGCGCTAATTTTTAGTTCTCCACCGGCAGGCATGGCGTCGAACGAATTCAATATCAAGTTAAAGAATATTTGCTGGATCTGGCTGCTCACCACGTAAATGGCTGGCAGGGAATCAGGCAGGTCTGTTGTTACCTTAATTTGACGCTGTCCCAATTGTTGAGAAGTCAGGCTCAACACGTGTTTTAACAATTCCAGCACGTCCACACGCTCAACCCTGGTCGCGCCGGGACGGTAAAAATCGAGCATGCGCTGCATCGTTTTCATCAGGCGCTCGAGCTCATTTCGCGCAAGATCGAAATATTCCTTGCGCTTTTCAGGCGGCAGATCTTCACGCCCAGCAAGATGCAAACAATTCTGCACCGACTGCAACGGATTGTTCACTTCATGCGCAATGGAGGCGGTCAGACGACCCGCCGCTGCCATTTTTTCGGCGCGCAGCATAGCTTGCTGTGAATCTTCCACGCGGCGTATGTAATCGCGCAGATCTGCATATAGCCGCGCGTTCTCCAGCGCCACAACGGCCTGACGCGCTAATACAAAGAACATCTCCAGGTCGGCGCCACGGAACGGACGCTCTACAGCGCTCGCGCCCCGCGCGTCACGCCCGGCAAAAAACACGCTATGCAGATCGGAACGTACGATTGGTATCAGAATCGCCGCGCCAAGCCCAATCGTGGAAAGAAGCGACTGCGCATCCGCCTCGCCGGGGCCCGTTGCATTGATCACAATTGGATCCCCATCTGCATCGACGCGGCGTACCAGTTGCTCGGCGAAACTGGAACTTCCCACCTGGAGTACTTTGCCACGTTGCGCGATGATGACTACATTCCCATCTTTCACTTCATAGTAGCCTACATTTGAGCAGTGAAGATGATCGCAGATCGCTGTGAGGATCAGGTCAAGCAATCGGTCTCGATCCGTTTCAGCAAAGAGCGTTTCAGTAACATTGAACAGTGGACGCAACGCCGAAAGACGGGCGGTATCACGCTTACGTTGATTATCGGATAACGCCTGGCGGACCGCCTGCATAAGTTCCTGGCTCTTTTCGAATGGCTTTAACAATAGGCCATCCACGCCCTGGCGCAGGACACGTATGGCTGTTTCGACTGTGCCAAAGCCGGTCATGACCAGCACAGCAATATCAGGTTGGACTATTTTTGCGCGGGAGATAACATCGAAACCATCCACTTCAGGCATTCGAATGTCAACCAGCAGCAAATCAAAGTGTATCTCCTGCAGACGTCCGATTGCAATACGCGGATCAGTCTCTGAAGTAACCTGATAGCCGGCACGGGCCAGGATGCGTTTGCATAATAATGCAATACCGGGTTCGTCATCTACAACAAGAATTGAAACTGTTTCCATAGTTTTTATGTTTCAGTGCGAACCGGGAATGGCACCCTTCTGGCAACTAAGCACTCATAACGGCAGCCAGACAGAGAATTTTGATCCGGTACCTGGCTGACTTTCAACATCAATTTGACCGCCATGATCCGTCACAATCCCGTAGGTGACAGAGAGACCCAAGCCTGTGCCACCTTGATTGCCTTTCGTGGTATAGAAGGGTTCGAAGATGCGCGTCTGCTCCAGTTGCGCAATCCCCACACCGGTATCTTGAACGGATACCACAACCCAATCACGATGATGGCGGGAGCCAGTTCGGGTCGTGATCTTCATCGCTCCACCGTTAGGCATCGCCTGCAGGGCATTGTGTACAAGATTCAGCAACACTTGCTTCATCTGATTAACGTCCACCGTGGCCCACGGGAGTTCCTTTTCAAGATCAAGTGACAATTCCACACCGTTTGTATGAATAAGATGGCGGCTCAAGGCAACCACATCTTCAATCACCTTATTCAGCGACGCACGCGCCCGGGTGCTCTCGCTCTGGCGCGCGAAATCAAGCAGGCGGCGCACCACATCACGCGCACGAAGCGCCTCACGTAAAACCATGTCAAGGTCTGTGCGAGTTTCGCTACCCTCTGGCATACCCTCCAATGCCAGCTCCGCGAAGCCTGTTACAGATGTCAATGGATTGTTCAATTCATGCGCAATGCCTGCCGCCATTTCGCCGACCGCAGCAAGTTTTGCAGCCTGAATAAGGCGATTTTCCGCTGAACGTTGCGCTTCCATACGAGCGCGCAATTCCACCTGCGTCGAGCGCAATTGACTGATGGTAAGCTGCAGGCGTTGATATTGGTCCGCACTCGTAATTACACTTGCCAGGATCCCTGCAAGCGATTCCAGTGCAATAAAGTCGTTATGTGTGAACGCATTTTGTGAACTGCTTTCCACGTCAATGATGCCCAGAACTCTTATGCCTTCATGGATCGCCACGCACATCTCAGAACCTGCCTGCCAGCCCTTAATGGAACGATAACGCTTGTCCCGCAAAACATCATTGACAACCATGCTTTCGCCAGTCTCGAAAACATGGCCGGTGATCCCACCAATAACAGGATACTCAAAGCTTTTCATTGCGCGTTTCACGACGTTCTGGCTTGCTCCCCCAAAGCCGCCAATTGTCAAATTCCCTTTTTCGTCGGCGATGAAGACCGCGGCAAGTTCGTAGGCAAAGTAACGCGCAAGCAGCTCGGAAGTGATCTCTGCCACTGCGCGCGGATCTGTCAGACCGATCACCTGCTGCACCACTTCATGGATAAGCCCCAGATTGCGGGCGCGTCCCTCCGCTTCTTCGCGCAACCGGGTGTAATCCGCCAGACTGGCAAGGTGACTGGCAATCACGACAATCAAGCTTTCATCATACAAATTGAACGCATTGTTCCTGTCGCTTTCCACACACAGCGCGCCGATCGTTTGGCCCCTGTAACGCAGTGGAATGTATAAGCCGGACAAGGCGCCTTCATACAGAGGGACAGAGCCATCAATCTGTGTCTCGCTCAGGCGCACCTTCTGAGCCTCACTTTTGAGCAAAGGAGCGATCCGGTGCTCTTCCGCGCTGCGCACCGTGGAGGTCACATTGCCATCACTATTCCGATATTCATTCAGCAGGCGATTATCCGAAGATAGCAGGTAGAGCCCGATCAGTTCGGTCCCAAATGCGCGCGAGAGCAGCGCAAACATGCGCCGCGCGATCTGATCGAGAGTACGACCGGAAGAGATCGTAATCGCGAAATCGTTTAGCATTGCCAGACGCCGCAGGTGACCAGCCATTTCTGCAAATGTGATGATCGTTTCAATGGAGGGCGCGATCTGTGTCGCCAGGTCTATTAGACGGTTCCATTCATCACGCTGGAATGCGCTTGTCCGCCACAATACGACTGCTCCGATCAATCGCTGGCCAATGATTAGCGGCACACAAACCCACAGGCGCGTATTTGACTTTAATCCCTTATGAGGGATCTCCGACCAAAGAGCATCGCCGCGATTAACGACGATGGGTGTCAGGTTGCGATTCATGCGGCGGAGCAGCGTATTTGCTTCAATGGAAAGGGCGAGGTTGGAACATGAAGGCGCGTCCCATTGTGCACGCACTTCCAGGGATTCGCCTCGTCGAACCGCAAGCCAGCCCCCCTGTACAGAAACAAGGCGCACAAAAGAGGTGAGTGCCCGGTCCAGGGCGCGCGGCAGATCGTACGGATTTTCCGAATCCAGGTCAGGGACCAGCAGCGAAGAAGCAACGGAGGACGAAGCAGAAACATCAGATGCAGGTGCTTCCGTCTGCATCATGGAGGTGACCAGCCGCCAGATACGCTGTGCTTCATTGCTCAGCTGATCTGCCCCCGTAAGCACAACGCGCGAAACACTCTGCAGAGGGAAGGCGAACAACCTGCCTGCATCCAACCTGCCGGATTCGGGCAAAGAGACCGAACGGCTTTGACCCCCGCTCAAGGCGCCGCATAGCCATGAATCCACCTCTGTCTTGCTGAGGAACTTCACCAGTGCAGGCTGGGTCTTTTTTGAAAGATGATGTTTCGTAATGATGCGCCACTTGCCCGCCTCGCGCTCAGCCAGCGCGGCCCAGGCCACACCCGTCAACTGGCTGGCTTCCTTCAATTGGCTTTCTGTCGTCGTATGATCTGGCATTCCAGCTTAATTATACAACCTTAACTAAAACCCATGAATTGCTGGCTGGGATCTGTCAAGACCGTACCCAGCATGGTCAGAGACCACGCCCAGGGCAGGTATCTGGCAAAGCCAGGAGAGCGATCTCTGCAAATGGTAAAATCACCCTATGACTGATTTACTCGTCATCGGAGGCGGGCTTGCCGGAAGCGAGGCCGCTTATCAAGCCGCACAACGCGGACTTCGGGTGCGACTCTTCGAAATGCGCCCCTCCATGCAAACAGGCGCGCATCAGACGCACGATCTGGCTGAACTCGTTTGTTCGAATTCCCTTGGTTCGAACCTCCCCGACCGCGCCTCGGGTGTGCTCAAAAATGAAATGCGGATTCTCGGTTCCATGCTCCTCGAATGTGCTGAGGCCGCTTCCCTGCCTGCGGGCGGCGCACTGGCGGTTGACCGCCAACTTTTCGCGCGGCTGGTCACCGAACGGATCGAAAGCCACCCGAATATTGAGATCGTTCGTGAAGAAGTGAAAGAAATCCCTAGTTCGCCAGCCATTATCGCAAGCGGACCCCTGACCTCCCCTGCCCTTTCGCGTTCCATCGCGGCGCTGAGCAGCCAAGAACATCTTTTTTTCTTCGACGCCATCTCCCCCATTGTCCATGCAGATACGATCAACATGCAGATCGCCTTCCGTGCCTCACGCTATGGCGCAGGCGAGCAGGATGAGGGTGATTACATCAACTGCCCGCTCAGCAGGGAGGAATATTACGCATTTGTGGAAGCGCTATTGAATGCAGAACGCATCGAATTGCGCTCATTTGAAGAGGCAATCAAGAGCGGTGTAAAAGCCGGGCATTTCTTTGAAGGCTGTCTCCCCGTTGAGATTATCGCCGAGCGCGGGATTGACTCGCTTGCCTTCGGTCCAATGCGGCCTGTCGGGCTCAGAGACCCGCGCACAGGCAGACGCCCCTATGCCATCGTGCAATTGCGTCAGGATAACCTGGCAGGCAGTCTTTACAACCTGGTCGGCTTTCAAACCAATCTCAAATTCCCTGAGCAAAAACGCGTCTTGCGGCTCATTCCCGGGCTTGAAAATGCCGAGTTCATCCGTTACGGGCAGATGCACCGAAATACGTTCATTGCCTCGCCCAAACTCCTGCGCCCTACGCTTCAGCATATCCAACGTGATGACTTATTTTTCGCGGGCCAGATCACAGGCGTGGAGGGGTACATGGGCAATATCGCCACGGGCCTGCTCGCAGGTATTAATGCGGGCCGGGTGCATCATCACGAAGAACCGATCGTGCTCCCGCCAACGACCATGCTCGGCGCGTTATGTCATTATGTCACACACGCCGAGTTAAAGCATTTCCAGCCTATGAAAGCCAACTTTGGCATCCTGCCTGCACTTGAAACCACATCGAAACTTGGCAAACGCGAACGCAGCAAATTCTACGCCGAACGCGCCCTGCTGGACTTACAGCTCGCGCTGCGTGGAGTGACAAGCTTAGTGGGGAACGCAGTCGAAGCGCAATATGACAAATAGATCCGCCAGACTCTACTCAATAATCATTGGATTTCTATTGTTTATCATTGCCGGCTGGTACGTATATTCGCGTCTCCCCCAACCGGAAACAATTCCCGTTACATTCGACGGACAGCGCGCCTACGCGGACGTGGGGACTCAAGTCGCATTCGGGCCGCGCGTGCCCGGGCTTGAGGGACATGCCAAGGTCCGGGAATGGATGCGTGCGGAGCTCGTCGCAGCGGGCTGGCAGGTGGAAGTCCAGGAGTCCGAAGCGTTGGGGCATCCCATCCTAAACGTCGTTGCAAAGCGAAGTGATGGGCCTCCACAACTCATCCTTGGCGCACACTACGATTCGCGCATATTTGCCGACCATGATCCCGATCCATCCCAACACACAGAGTATGTGCCCGGCGCAAATGATGGCGCGTCCGGCGTTGCAGTGCTGCTTGAGCTGGCGCGTACATTGCCCGAAGACACCCAGCCAATCTGGCTGGTCTTTTTCGATGCAGAAGATAACGGAAATATCGAGGGCTGGGATTGGATCCTTGGCTCGCGTGAATTTGTCAGCGATAATCCGGTTCAACCCGAGGCTGTCATCATCGTGGATATGATCGGCGATGCAGATTTGAATATTTACAAGGAACGCAACTCGGACCCTGCGTTAACTGATGCAATTTGGGAGACAGCCAGGAATTTGGGCCATGAAAGCAAATTCATCCCGGAATACAAGCATTCAATGTTGGATGATCACACGCCCTTCGTGCAGGCTGGAATCCCTGCGATAGATATCATTGATTTTGACTATCCTTACTGGCACACAACGCAGGATACGCTCGATAAGGTTTCAGCAGAAAGCCTGCAGGCTGTGGGAGAAACGCTGCGGGTCTGGGTTATGCAACAGAGCGGACAACCCTGATAAAATATGGCTTGTCATGCTGAGGAGGGCAAGGCCCGACGAAGCATCTCTACCGTACCGTTTGAGACCCTTCCGTCGCGACAAACGTTCCCTCAGGGTGACATCTATATAGATGCCAAAGAAAACCACGACAACCATCCAAAAAGTGCTTACGAAGATCCGCCCCGCATGGATCGAGCGGGTCGGGCAGGAATTGGCGCGCGGCATGGAAGTGCGAGCGGGTTTCGAGGAGCAACTGTCGCGCTTCTTCGAACTGCTCGAGCAGTCTGTCACCACCGGCGACCCGGCCTGGATGGAACCCATTCTTTTGGATTGGGCAAAATCCTCCACGGAAACGGATCTGGAGGAGGGACTGTATCACGTTTCGTTCCTCATCAATCGTATGATCGCCCTGACCATTCAGGTGGCGCGTGAGACTCTCACGAAGCAGCAGGCGCTCGATCTCCTCGCCGCGGTTATCCCCATCTACACCTACGGGCTTGGCGTGGTGTCCCGCTACGAAATGGAAACGCGTGTGGAACATATTTCCAGTGAGATGGACAAGGTGCAGAAACAAATGCAGCGTGTGGATAAGAGCAAGTCAGCGTTCATTTCGGTGGCTGCGCACGAACTCAAGACCCCGCTCACCTTGATCGAAGGGTACGCCTCCATGATGGAAGACCTGATGCGCGAAAAAAAGGGCGTGAGTCTCGAGAGCTTGATTGCAGGGATTGACACGGGTATAGAACGCCTGCGCAGCATCGTGGACGATATGATAGATGTTTCGATGATTGACAACGATCTGCTCCAGTTGAACTTTCAACCCATACAGGTCAGCCAGCTGATCGAAGCGTTGTCCATCGAATTCAAAACAATCATGCGCAGCCGAAAACTTACAATGGATATCCGAGACTATGAGGGTGCGAAACAGTGGATCTATGTCGACTCGGCGCGCATCATGCAGGCAGTCAGAAACGTGATCAATAATGCAATAAAATACACACCCGACGGCGGGACAATCACCATTGAGGGAAGGAAATTGCAGGGCTTTCTCGAATTGATCATCACGGATACGGGCATCGGTATTTCACCTGAAAACCAGGCTGTGATTTTTGAAAAGTTCGGGCAGCTCGGGAGTGTGGAATTGCATTCCAGTGGAAAGACAAAATTCAAAGGCGGAGGGCCCGGTCTGGGATTGCCAATTGCGCGCGGGATCCTGGAAGCACATGGGGGCTCGATCTGGGTTGAATCGGAAGGCTACGATGAACTTAGATGTCCGGGTTCCACGTTCCATATTCTTTTGCCTGCGCGCACCGAATCTCCCGACCCCAAAATGGCGAGTTTGTTTGATACACTTGGGACAAAGAAGTAAAACCCGTGGTTTAGTAGCCGCGAATGCTTCTCGGGGGGTGTACACTTGCACCTGGTGCAAGTGTACATTCCTCGCAGTTGCTCGGAAATAATCAACCATAGTAGGTAGAGTAAATAAATGCCAAGAAGAATCCCCAAACCAACCATCCTGCCCCGTGAACGCGCCTTTCTAGTCGGCGTGGAGTTATTTCAGCAGAAACCACTTATGCCGCTCGAAGATTCGCTGACCGAGCTGGCTTTACTATCGGATACCTCCGGGCTTGAGGTCGCAGGCGAACTTACGCAGAAGCTGGATCGCCCCCACGTCAAGACCTACATCGGCCCCGGTAAAGTGGAGGAATTAAGAGCCCTGGTTGAAGAAACACTTTCGCAGGTCGTGATCTTTGATGATGAACTTTCCCCGCGCCACCAGCGTGAATTACAGGAAACATTGGGACGAAACGTGCGCGTGTTGGACCGCACAGCCTTGATCCTTGATATTTTCGCACAGCATGCTCATACGAGTGAAGGCATGCTGCAAGTGGAACTCGCACAATACGAATACTACTTGCCGCGCCTCACCGGCCAATGGACGCATCTCGAGCGCCAGGCTGGTGGAGGCGGCGGACGATCAGGCCCGACAGGCGGCGTGGGCTTGCGCGGTCCCGGTGAAACGCAGCTGGAAGTGGACAAACGTGCCATCCGCAAGCGCATATCTCATCTCAAAAAAGAACTGGAAAAAGTGCGTGCCCATCGCATGCGGTATCGGGCGCACCGCAAACGATCACGCATCCCGACTGTCGCGCTGGTCGGTTATACGAACGCGGGCAAGTCCACGTTGATGAACAAAATAGCGAAATCGGAAGTGTATGTAGCCGATCAATTATTCGCCACGCTTGACCCCACCACTCGTCGCGTGGAACTTCCCGGCGGGTATCAGGCTCTCTTCACTGATACAGTCGGCTTTATTCAAAAATTACCGACAACACTGGTCGAGGCCTTTCATGCAACGCTCGAGGAGCTTGTTGAGGCTGATCTACTTTTACATATCGTGGACATTTCGCATGCGAACGCCTTGAATCAATTCGAAGTCGTACAGGAGACCCTCGATGAACTCGGCGCGCATCACATTCCTGTCGTGACTGCGTTGAATAAAGTTGACCGGTTGCGCGACCCTGATTCGGCCAAGGACGCTGTCAGTCATTACTCGAAGGCAGTCACAATTTCCGCCTTGAAGGGGGATGGCGTCAAAGACCTGTTGAGAGTCATCCAGCAGGAGTTGTACGAAACGTATGCGCCGATCCTCGTGCGGCTTCCCTACCAGCAGGGCGCGTTGATCTCATTGTTCCATGAGGCCGGTCAGATCGAACGCGTCGAACATGGGCGCGGCGGCGTACTGATGCAGGGACGTATCCCCGGGCGCTTGCTGGCGCAGTTCAGCGGCTGGCAAGTCAGCGCCAATCATCGTGAACCCGAAGAAGAGGAAGAATTATGAAATGGCTTTCCAGATTGCTCGATAACGCATCCAATTATTTCGCGCATCGCAAAGGACTGCTGCCATTGATCGGTATCCTGCTGGTGGTCATTAATTACATTTTGCCATTCATCTTTGGTCTCGACAATCTGGTTACGGGCAGTAATTTGTTTTTGCATCTGGGTATCATCATCGCGATCTTCGGCATGATGCTGGCGTGGGCACTCTAAATTCCAGCCACGGAGTCACCGAGCCACTGAGAAAACAAAAACTCCGGGCCTTTGGGTCTCCGTGGCTACTTTATTTCTGCACCATCCAACCACTCTACTCTCTCTACCTCCCCACCCTCCCCCAACAATATCGGCAGCATGGTTCTGAGCTCATCGGGATCGCCAGATGTGTAAAGCTTGATATCCCCCCTTGACCCGGATTCGCGCCTCAGCCCTCTCGCTTCGAGCACACGCCGGACTTGTTTCGCCACTGCAGGAGCAGGGTCGATCACCCGCACGTCGTCCCCCACGATCCGTTGAATGAGCGGGATCACAAATGGATAGTGGGTACATCCCAACACAACTGTATCGATATTTCTTTCGAGCATGGGCAGGAGCGCTTCTTCCAAAATCATGCGGGTCTCTTCGCCGTCCAGGTTGCCCTGCTCGATCTGCTGAACTAGCCCGGGACAGGTATTCTGTAATAACTCCACGCCATTTGCAAAGCGTTCGACAACAGAGCTGTAGAGCGCACCTTGAAAGGTGGCGGGGGTTGCCAGTATGCCGACCCTGCCCGTTTGAGTGTGTTCCGCCGCGGGCTTGACGGCTGGCTCCATTCCGACAAAGGGGACCTCGGGAAATTTCTCTCGCAAATATTTCAAGGCCGCGGCGGAGGCAGTATTACAAGCGACGACAATGATTTTTGCACCCTGCTTGAGTAAGCAGCGCGTGATGGCCTCTGAAAAAGTCTGTATCTGCTCCATCGAGCGCGAGCCATACGGGACATGTCCCTGATCGCCAAAGTAGATGACGGGCTCTTCGGGCATCTGCTCCCGGATGGCCCTCAGGACAGATATGCCCCCAACGCCGGAGTCGAATACGCCGATCGGTGATTTTGTGAGCGAGGCCATGGGGAAAGTGTAACATATAGCCCGCATGTCACGCTCGGCGAGGGTCTTTGCGCAGCAACCCTGCTGAGCCATGGTTATTGGACGAAATTTCTTAATAATCAGATGGTATACTTTCTTGCTGGAGAACAGACATGCCGGTCATAGCAAGGTTTTATGGCATCATCATCAAGATGTATTTCAGCCAAAGTGAGCATGGAATTCCGCATTTCCATGCTGTCTTTAGTACGGGAATGGTCATCGCAATATCAGAGTGAACTGCTTCGCATGTGGCCGACAAACGAATTCAAACAATTGCCGGGATTGGAATAGAAAATGGACGCGCCAAAAATATTATCTGTTCAAGCTTTGGAAAATAAGCGCTTGTTGGTGAAATTTTCCAACGGTGTTGAAAAAATCTATGACTGCCGACCCTTAATCACAAAATTCGAAGCATTTACGCCATTGGAAAACGAGGTCTTTTTCAAGCAAGTGAAAGTGGATCCAGGCGGATATGGCATTTCGTGGAACGACAAAGTGGACTTGAGTGAATACGAATTGTGGACAAACGCAGTCGAAGTGGTAACAGTTTGAGTAAGCCCTCCCATGCTCGGCGAGGGTCTTTGAGCAGCAACCCCGTCGAGATGTGGCTCAAGCCGACGTCCTCGGTGGCGTTTTTCTGGCAAATCCTGCGCCGAAGACGGCGCAGCGAGCAGCTTTATCGAACAGAGTGTTATGCTTCTGCAGCCAACACACTGTCATTCTGCTTTGACAAGATCCAGCGCCCCAGCCGCAGGCACCAGACGGGATAAAAAATGCCGGTACCCAAAAAACTTATGCCGGTGACCAACATCAGGGGGGAATAATCACTTCCATCCAAACCCAGAAGGACGCCATAAAGACCCAGCAAACCCAGCATCATAAAAACACTGGCGATCAGACCCAATCGTGTGAGGTTGCGGGGCCAGGCAGCTTGGCTGCGAGCAATACGGTTCAGCCCCCATAACCAGATACCGATCAAACCGTTGCCAAAAAAGAAGTAATAACTCGACAGCTCGACACCGCTCCTGTCAGTCATAATGAGCCACGACCCGAATGTGATGGCGATGGCGCCAGCCCATACGCTAATCAACAATACCAGGCTCAAACGGGGCGCAAGCAGCCTGCGCAATGCTGGATGCAGTACCGATGCCAGGACTGCGCTCAGGATGCCTGCCAGGGCGTTAATCGTATCATTGAGACTACCCATGGAGGAAAGGGATGGAATGTTCTGAAAGAGACCGACAAAAAACAATAACAAGGAAGCGACGGCCAGGATGCCCGTGATACCGACCATGAACACCAATCCCCCAGTCGTTTTGGAAGTGAACCCGTTCATGAATATTGCTCCTTTATTCTAATGTTAGAACCGATCCCAGCGCGGGCGTCGTTCTTCCATCTGTTCTTTTGTTAATTAGGATCGTTTCTGCCTCATCCACTATGGTAAGTCAACCTGTGTTAATCTGAATAATTTCATACGCAACGAGTTAACCTTCACCTGGCGAAGATGCCCGCGAGGGGACAGGTCATCCAGACAGGCGAGAATGTGTGCTGTCGAAGCATCGAACGAGATCAACGGTAGCTCCACAACTCAACCTCTCGGCCAATACATGATGACAAATACTCCAACAAGTGCAATAAAACCGCCTATTATATCGAATCTATCAGGCACTTTCTTGTCAACTCCCCAGCCCCAGAGAATGGATAGAACGATGAAAATCCCGCCATAAGCCGCATAAACTCGCCCAAAGTTCGCGGTTTGAAAAGTTGGGATGATGCCATAAAAGACCAGAACGATCGCCCCGAAGACAGCGTACCAGATGCTCATGTCTTCTCGCAACCATAGCCAAATCAGATACCCTCCGCCTATCTCACACAATCCTGCCAGTAGAAAGTAGAAGAGCGATTTGGTGATATCCATTTTCATAATATGCCTTTCAGAGAGGGTCGAGGTGAACCATTCATTCGTCTTCACAGCTCTCCTAGCGAAGCACCCTAGCACCCTGTAAGGGCATAAACGCCCTATCCAGCACGGAACGCGAAGCATCCCTGCTGAAGGGCGGCGAGCTATCCAAATGAGTGCCTAAAGAGTAGGTTTTCTTAGTTCCAGCCCCCTGTGCGGGTGCGGTTCCTGATTTCATTCTGCAGGGCGGCGAGCATCTCCATATAGGACTCTCGATTGGCTGAGCTCGCCTTGGCAGCCTGGTCCTCAAGACGCGCCAGCAAGTAGACTATCCATGAAAGCCACGTGCGCGGGTTGTTTTGCGCCTGTGCGATCTCTTGCACGGCTTCGTTGAGGATTTCGCGAACATCATCTTCTTTACTCATTGTTACACTCCTGAGCGCGTAGGGTCTCTGCAATTTTATTGTAGCACCTTTGAATGGCTGAGTGACAATACTTAGTTGTCCCCGCCTCTAGCCGCAAGCTTGGCATTTTCGCTCGCCTCGAATCGCCCTATCCAGCACGGATGGTCGCAACGCTCGCAAGCGTAACTCCTCTTGCGTTGCGGCCATCATCCCGGAAAAAGAGAGGTTCAAAGCGGCTACCATATGCCAGGAATGAGGCGATATTTTGTGTGCGATACATATTTGGAGTAGTCGGGCAGTTCGGCGCGCAGGGTACGATCTTCTAGCATAGTACGAGTGACGATCAATATCATATAGAGCGCAAAGCAGACGAGGCCCCAAAGTGAATCGAGCAGGAAGACTGCCCCAAGTAAGGAGATCGTCATTCCGAGATAACCTGGATGGCGGACAAACTGATAAGGTCCTTTGGTTACAGTGATGTGACCGCGTTCCGATTGGATGCGAACTACTTGCGAAAAGTATGGATTGCTATACATTGCCCAAACGACGATTGCGTAGCCAATCCCAAAAGCAAGTGCGCCAGACAGCCTGACCCAAAGCGGTAATGGCTGGGTCAGGTTCCAACGTTGATCGAGTCCCGCAACCGTCAGTAATCCTAGGGTGGGAAAAGCCATCAAGCGGGTAATCCGCAAATCCCAACTTTTTCCTCCCGTTGTGCCTTTGCTGCGTTCAGCGACAACTTCCGTGCGGTTAGGGAGCATGATGATCGAAGCAAGCAGGGGCATGACAATATACAAGCCGATATACCACCAGCCAGCAGACCAGCGCAACGAACCCGCGCCTACGAATAAAATAACGGCTTGAAGGATAACCAGCATCAGCAATTGAAAGATTCGCTTCAGGATTGGGGATATATTGACTCCTTCCATTATCTATTGTAACTCTCCGTTGAACTCCCTATCCAGCACGGATTTTCATCGCTCAAAGAATTTCCATAAGGATGCCACTAGAAACAACGGAGCCACGATGAGATATATTCTAAGTGGCGCAAACCCATCCCTCATCGATTTATCGAGATGATTTCAGGTTCCACTTTGTCTATGCCAGATAAGTCAAAAACTCTCATGGTCAGCAGTTTTCAACTTTCACAAGTAACATCCGCAGGGCATGGGTGGGGTAATTTCTCTAACGGGGTAGTTTGTCACGAGGCATGCATACACTTCTTGTTGTTCACGAGTGATGGGACTCACCAGCCAGATTGGGTTTATACTACACGCTGCCAAAATCTTCGACCATCAGAGTGCCAAAATGAACCTCTACCTCTTCATGAAGTTGTTGCATGTCCTGGCTGCCTTTTGGATGATCAGCGGCGTTGTTGGGCGGGGGCTCGCCTTCTGGCAGGCGGGCAGGGCTACAAATGTGCATGCGGTCCACGCGTTGTTGCAGGTGAGCGAGTTCTTGGAACGCTGGGCGGTCATCCCTGTATCAATGCTTGTGCTCCTGTTTGGCCTGATCATCACCTGGATGCAGAAATGGCCGCTTTTTGGTTTCCTGCAAGGTGCCAGTTCCAATTGGCTGCTGCTTTCCTCGATCCTTTTTATCGGCATAACGGCATTCATCGCACCGCTGCGCTTGATAGACCGCCGCAAGCAGCGGACACGCGCCGTCGAGGCAGCACTTGCACAAGGGACCATTACACCTGAATTGAGCGCGGCGCTCAATGACAAGGTAGTGATCCGGTTCCGGACGGCCGAGCTGATCATTTTGGTGGTGATCATTGTTTTGATGGTGACGAAGCCGTTCTGAGTTTGGGATGTGCCGCGCTAATGTAGCTGTGCTCTCTGCCATGGGTGGCAGCGTACAGACAGTTGCATGGCAAGCACGGAGCTATTGGACATCCGATTTAGGATGTGTTGATGGGATATTACCAGATCGGAGATCGTGAGACTGAGGTGGAGGGCCAGATCGATCTTTTGTCTCTGTAAGTTTTTGTTCAAGCAAATTTACTATACTTTCCATAGAGTGCTGATGAAGATCTCTGTATCCTGTGGGTTCAGTGATGCCCGGCACTTCGGTATCGTCTAGTTGAAGGGGGAGAATATATTCGTTCGCGTCTCGGAAGGCACGTTCTTGCGCGGAGGTTCGCTCTACTTCCGTCCAATTTTTAAGCGGATAGTATTGGGAAATAAACATCACACAGTATCGCGCTTTCCTGCCATAAATATTAACAAGATGATCCACCAAATCCTTTCCCCACATATCGCCAACTCGATACTCATCATAAAATACGTCTATATTCTTCTTACTAAGTAGGTCGGCAAATTTTTCAGCGACCGCCCTGTCTTCCCCTGCGAATGACAGTGCTACATCGTATTCAAATTGACCATGCTTTTCACGAGTCATTTTATTCTCCTAAAGTACTCCTTTGAACGCCTGATCCAAAATTGACACTCCCAATCATCTTTCGTAATCAGTCTTCTCGTTGTTCAAGTAATCTTTACCTGAAATTACCTCCGGCTGTTGCGCCTTGATAAGCCTCAATTCCTGCCGCTTATTCATGGCAGGGTCAATAATCAAGGGTTTCAATACTTTCATCAATGTTTCCATTGAATCATACGTTACCGTCTTTAATACCCAGTCATATTTCTTCTGCAGATCTACCATCATTGCAAAGGGACTTTCCCCTTCCTGAATGATCGGCACAAATGGAATTTGGTAGTCAGGGACTGTTGCCTGCAACTCAAGTGGGGACGATTTTGGATTGGTTACATCAGCAATCACAAAATACGACAGCCCGGCCAGGGTTTTGATCGTTTCTGTGAAGTCTTTGTCAACAGGACGGTCAAAATCGAAAACAATCGGCAACAAGTTGTATTCACGCAGCTTATTGCGAAGCGCATCCAATATGGCCTTGCGGTCTGGAAGAGCAAATCGACCCAGTATCAGAACAGATTTGGATGTGATTGTGTTGATCGCATCCCGGATTTCCTCATTGTTCAATATCAAATGGATAAATTGGGCAACTTTAATGTTATCGATTGTAATGAGCGGCTCGTCTTCATGAGTAATGATCAGGTCTCTTTGTTCCTCAAAATCACCCCTCAGACCCCAGACGCTAATGCCGTAGATCGAGCTTCCTGAAACTTTTGCTCCGTCAATGATTGTCCGTACTAAAGATGCGCCATTGAGATTCGCAGCGCGCAGGTCTGCCTTCGTGAGGTTTGCCTGGCGTAGATTTGCTTCCCCAAGAAATGCCCCAAAGAGATTCGCTCCAGTAAGATTGGCTCCAGTGAGGTTCGTTTGATATAAATCCGCTCCACTTAAGTTGACTCCGCTTAAGTCCACGGAGCCAAAATCGTCACTCAGGTTCGCGTTCTGAAGATTTGCTTCCATGAGATTTGCGCTATTGAAATTTGACCCACACAGGTAAGCTTCACTCAGGTCTGCCTAACTAAGGTCTGTGTCCTTCCCACTGAGGTCGGATCCCTGGCTTATATGAGCTTCGTAAAGCTTCGTCCTACTTAGATTGGCTCCCCTGAAATTCGTGCGGTTACAAACAACTTTCCATAAGTTTGTTTTCTTGCCACTCAGGTCTGCCTTCTCGAAGTTCGCCCCGCTAAGATCTGTATGGCTTAGAGCAGAAAGCTAACGATTTGATGGCATAATGGATGGTATGAAAGCATATTCAATAGACCTCCGTGAACGGGTGATAGCAAGTGTCGAAAGTGGCGAATGTAATATACCGGAAGCGGCGAGACGATATAAAGTCAGTGAGCCCTCGATTGAGCGCTGGTTAGCGCGGAAACGGTCCACGGGCAGTTGGGCGCCGTTGCCCCATGGTGGGGGCCCGCTCCGCAAGTTGGCGAGGGCCGAAGCCGTCATTCGTGCGGTGGTGAAAGCGCAGCCGGATGCGACCTTGCAGGAGTTGCGTGAGTTGGTGGCACAGGAAACGAAGATCAAATCGGATCCGAGCATGACACCTGCACCCACCGCAGGTGCGGTGTGTATCGCGAGTTGGTTCGACTGAAGTTGCCGCGAAAAAAAAGTCGCTCCATGCCAGCCAACGGGACACGCCGGGCGTGAAACGCAAGCGCCGCGTGTTTCGAAAAGCAGTCATGGCGCTGGAGGTGGCACGCTTCAAATTTCTGGATGAATCCAGCGTCAATCTCAGCCTGACCCGCTTGTATGGGCGCGCCGCACCGGATCAACGTGTGGTGGACTCTACACCGCAACCGTCGGGACCCCAAACCACGACCCTGGCGGTGATTGGCTTGACGGGGAGCACGGCACCGTTGGTGCTGTCGGGTGCGGTCAATGGCACGGTGTTTTATGGCTATATCCAACATTGTGTCGTTCCGACTCTTAAGCCTGGTGATGTTTTGTTCATGGACAATCTCTCCGCTCACAAGGTCGCCGGGCTCGAAGAGTTGATCCAAGCCTGTGGCGCACATTTGATTTATCTGCCACCCTACTCGCCTGACTTCAACCCGATTGAATTGGCTTGGTCGAAGGTCAAGACCCTCTTGCGCGGCCTCAAGGCCAGAACATTTCCAGATTTGATCGAGGCGCTCAAACAAGCCTTGCTGGCCATTACGCCTCAAGATATTCACGCTTGGTTTGCTCACTGTGGTTATGCCATCAATTGATTTGAATTTTGCTCTAGGTCTGCATCTTTTAGGTCGGCTTCACGTAGGTCGGAACCGCTAAAATTCGCGCCATAAAAAGATCCTCGGCTGAGGTTTGCCCCATGAAAATTGACATTCGCCAGGCGTGCGTTTGAAAGACTTATCCCACTGAGATCCGCTCCACTAAGGTCCGGCTGTATCTGTTTTTCATAAACATGGGCCCACCACCACTTATTCCAAACCTCGCTGCCCTGCCTCAAAATCTCCAACTGTTCCTGGTTTGCCATCTCACAAATCTCCTTATATGCCACAATCGCTCCTTGCGGGTTCTACTTTCCATTAAGGGGGGGAGTTGCTGGAATGCAAATCGCACCGCAGCCACCCAGACATCCATTCGGGTCACCGCAGACCAATACACCGCCCGGACAAGCCGGAGCTGTACACATGAGGGACGGGGTTGGGGTCAAAGTGCCATCTGTCACCGGGAATAAACCCAGGTTCGCATGGAGTTCGGGTCTTGTAAAGAAAGCTTGCTCGGAACGCAATGGGGCGTAGCCGGGCGCTTCCACAAGCAAGGTGATCCGGTCTGTATCGCGGAAAAAGACCTCGCTAAAGGCATGGATCCCATCGCTGTTTGTAGTGGTAATGCCATCACAAAGGTAGGGAGATGTGTAGGAAAAATGTTCGCAGGTGACGGTGGCTCCTTCGAGCGGCGGGCCAGTGACGGCATCGACAATAGTACCGTAGACTGAACCCCAGCCCAAGTCTCCAGCCGAGGGGATGATGGTTGCCCAGGGTGGAGGTGTGTTACTGGGGATGGCATCCAGTGTCGATCCCATCGCCGCAGTCATTGTCAGGCTGTCTTCGGGGCACAGACCGTCACAGATAGGGGTGTCGGTCAACATCGCGGTGAACGTCGGCTCTATCGTTGCACTTGGTGTGCGGGTCGCGACCTCCACTACGACAGCAGGACCGCAGGAGACAAAAAGGAATAGGATCAGAGTGGCGGCGAACAACCGAGAAATAATCATAAATTTTATTTTTATGGCGCCTTGCCTTTCAAATAAGTCCTGTGGCGGATTGTATCCCTCCTTAATGACACAGGGCAAGCAGCGCGTTGACTTTCGCCGGTCGAAGCTATCGCGCCACATCATGTTTTCATCTCTGATTGCTTGCGGAGCACATATGCGAAGCTGAATATCCAGATCAGATACGGGATAATGACCATTCGTTGGATCAGACCATTCCATGGCGTAAAGGCATTCGGTGTGACCGGAAGCTTTGTCGCGATGGACAGCAGGATTACGGCCATAGTCGTGATGATTCCTGCCGCCAGAGTCCATCCTTGCAGGGCTGCCCATTTCGGATCCTGACGAAAGCGACGCCAAAACACAAAACAACTGACTGGCGAGAGTGAAAATACAAGCGCTCCAAAGATGCCGTGGAGTATTCCATGCAGGCTCATCTGGTCGCGAGGAGTCGCTGCGACATCTGTAACAAGTGGACCAGATACAAGGAAGCTGAATCCGATGATCGCCAGAAGGATGGGACCAGACTTGGATGCCTTTCCCTCACGAAACTCAGCCGCCACACCCCATGTAAATACGAGAAACAAGATTCCCAGAATGATGAAATTGAGGATCTGTATCCAGCCCCGTGGACCGATGGAAAGCTCACTAATGAATGTGCTACGCGGGTCATAGCCGGGACGAAGCCAGCCTTCGAGCGTAAATATCGTTACAAAGAGCGCCGACCCTATCATGCCCGCCCAACCTGCCAGTACACGCCTGTCGCTCATTTTGTTCACATCAGCTCCTTTGCTGCGAAACATCAAAGCGGTCGCAAAGTTGACAATCCCTTCGGTTGCAGCGCGGATTGCGAAGCATCCTCTTGTGGGATTGGGAAGCCTCCCTTTGTGGGATGGCGCAGTAGCCCGTGGGACAGTAGCAACGTCCGCCCAAGGTCCCCATCCGGGGATAAGCGCAGCTCCAATTGGTGGACTCTTCAGCCTTTGTAGTTTTTACGTCAGCCTTCTACCACTGTCCGCTGCATTCCAAATCATCGCAGGCGGTCAGTGACCTCTGGAGCATAGGCAACCAGACATGAACCCAGCGCTCATTCACACCACCGCGACAATACTCGGTTGCAATATAGACTCCCATCGCCACGCACAGCCTGTAATCGTCATAAAGCTGTTTCCGGGAATATCCAGTCACTCCGTTTTTGATTAGATGTTCGTGATAATGCCTGAGAATGGACATCTCGTGTAGTCTGCGACTCTCGGTTTCCCAATCAAGTACGATGGCATATGCAAGATCGTACACACCCAGCCAGGTAGTAAGAGTCCAATTGAAAGGCTGGCGGTCAATGATGTAGAGCGGGCGATCCCCCTCTCGTGGAACCAGTACATTGTTGGAGCCAACGTCACCGTGAATGAGAGTAAAGCCGTTAGTATTTTGAGTTCGGTCTATCATTGCTTGCGGATGTTTTAAGAACAGTTCATGAATGGCATGGGACCAGTGTGATTTCAAATCTGCTGAAAATCGGTTCAGGATGTGATTAACTCCAGGCTCGGCGATATCAACGAAATTCTGAATGTGAGGAGCACTGTGCATAGTTGCACCGGCTTCGGCAAGTCACTCTGCGCCCCACCAACGAGCGTGCATTGCTGCCAACCCTTCTGCCAGGGCTAATCCATATTCAAGGGTTGATTCCTTCTCAGCCGCCTCGATATGGGTTTCAGACAAGTCATCCAACAGAATGTGGTAGCGTTTTTTTTCTTCTGAGAAGACTGCATCATAACAACGAATGAGGGGAACATTTTCCACATCTACATAGTCGCGCGTGTAATAGGTGACTTCTGACTCGCCGAACGATTCATCGTCAAGGTCCGTATTGACCATCTTTAGGAATAATCGCCGTGGAAGGGATCCCTGTGCTACATCGCTGTATTTCACAATCAGTTTGGCACTCGTGGACCAATTCCCCTGACCGGTGCCTACTTCAAATGACGCCACTGCGCCGCGAGTCAATGCGCCGCTGTGAGAAAGAACGCCCGTGAGCCATTCTGTTGTAACGTGGTCTATACTGGCGATTACTTTATCTGCCAAGATGTCCTTAATTGATAGGTTGTGAAAGATTCAGATTTGATCTGAGAGCATCGATGGCGATAATTATAACTACTCATATATCTCAAAATCGGAGAAAATAATGAAACAGGTATCAAAAATCTTGCCTTTTTTTGTATTTCCCATCACCGTACTGTTGGTCCACCTTATAGCGTCGAAAGTACTGAATCTCTACATGATATTTCCCGATCTGGATATTCCATTTCACTATATAGGTGGACTCTCCATCGCGTATACATCCGTACAAATCCTATCATATCTGGAAAAAGAGAAAATATCTACTAAACTGAATAAAGTGCTATTTCTGGTATTAATCTTCTCCCTCACGGCGACCGCCACTGTCCTGTGGGAATTTGCAGAATTCATTGGAGATCAATTGTTGGATACCAATATACAAATTAGTCTCGCTAACACTATGCAAGATCAGTTTATGGGCATCCTCGGCGGAGCTACGTGGGTGTTGATCTACTTTAAGAAGTTTGAGAAAATCGCAGAAAACCGTATACCAAGTTAGATCTGCCAAACAAGCTCCCTACAATTCTCCTGGGAACGCCCCTCCCTGCGGTCGCAAAACGGACACTCCCTTCGGTCGCAGCGCGGACTGCGGAGCGTCCCCTTGAGGGATCGCGCAGCATCCCGACAACGGGACTCTAGCCGCCCTGAAAGACACCCTGACAAAGGGCGTCGGGACAGGCAGCGCGTTGACCTTTGCCATTTCTGTGGGCCTTCTTCATCAAACGTTACTCCAGTTTCAAATCCTCACCGAGCAAATAGTGACTGAACCAGTTCAGGTTCTGATACATCACCGCATGATTCTCGCGCGGCTTTGTGATGGGATGGCCCATGCCGGGATAGATAAAAAGTTCCACGGGCACACCCATTTCTCTCAGGCCTCGGTAAAGCTCGGTCGCATTCGAAAGCGGCACACGCTGATCATCGGAGCCATGCTGAATCAGCATGGGCGTCTTTGCATTGGATAGGTTGCTGATGGGTGCAGTCTTTTGATAAAGTGCACGGTCTTGAAAAGGCGAACCGGAGAGATAATCCCGCGTGAAATCGGGGACGTCGTTGCTAATGTGATAGGTGTACCAGTCCGAAATCCCCGCTCCGACCGAAACCGCCTTGAACTTTTCAGAGTGCAAACCTACGAAAGCGGAAATGTATCCGCCTTGCGACCAACCCATGCAGCCTACCTTTTCCGGATCGACCCACCCGAGTTCGACCAGGTGGTCGACAGCACTTTCCATATCCCAAAGGTCTCCAACGCCCAGATTATTGACATTGAGTTCTTCAAAAGCCTGACCGCGCCCGGCCGAGCCACGGTAGTTTGGTTTCAGCACCAAGATATCTTTGAGATTGAATTGAAGGGCTGGGTAATATCGCATATCTTCACCAGTCAGGAGATAATCTGCTGAGAACCATGTCGGTCCGCCATGGACCACCAATACAAGTGGATACTTTTTGGCAGGATCAAAATTGGACGGCTTCCGCAGGATGCCTTCGATTTCTACTCCATCCCTGCTTTGCCATGTGATCGTTTCAACTTTACCCAGATCCCAAGCTTGGATTTGCTTGGCAAAATCCGTCAGTTTCCTGACTTTCAATTTCTTATTCTTTTTCGTGGACGTCCCAAGATAAACTTCTACAAAACTCTTTGCATTTGTGCCTGATAATGCCAGGTGACCAGACTTCGAAACGTGGAAATTTCCAAACTCAAACACGCCCAAATCAAGCGGCCTCGTTTTGCCCTGCCCATCCAAATGGGCAATACAAATGTGCGTTCCGTCAATGTAGTCACCAAAGATACCGGCCTCAGTCCAGTGTATGGTCATCACTTCCCGATCGAATGCGCTCGTGATGTTGGTCATGAGTCTCAGGCACCTCGCTGCATCCTTTGCCCGTTCGACAGCCTTGGCACCAGCCACCCACAAATCCTCGCGCGTGTAAAACATCTGGTCACGTTCTTTGTAACTGATCAGCAAATCAGCACCATCCGGTGATACTGCCACAACCCGCGCTCCTTTGGGCAGTTTCAACTCAGACACTTTGCCGAGGTACGACACATCTTCCTTCTCCTCTTTCTCTTCCGGCGCAGGGGGCGAATCTTTCTTCTCCGCCTGTTTGGCTCGTTCCACTTCGAGATATTTGGCAAGTGCAGATTTGGCATCCAGCCTGATCTGGAACACGCGCGTCTCGCGCAAGTACACCAGGTCATCACGCAGCCGGCAATTAAGGTACAAAGCATCGCCAATCGGCGAAACGATAATTTCCTTGATTGCAATGGGTTCGCTGAACAACTTGCTTAATTCAACGACGGGTGCTACCAGCTTCTTTCCTTCATCTTCTGTTGCAGCGCGCCATTGCTTCTGGTAACCCAGCAATTCCTGTATACCAATAAAGTAAACAGCCGAAGCACTTTCCTCCTGTTCAAAATGGGTATATTTTCCATATTGATCGGTGCGCGTTTTTTTCTCGTCTTTCTGAGGCTGGCGAGCCATAAAGACAATTCCACCTGCAAAGGGATGGAACCATTCGACGCCGGT
>DASWKT010000153.1:0-4684 GCA_036396515.1 Anaerolineales bacterium
CATCGACCAATCCCTGGGCTGCATACGCGCTGCGCGATTATCCCAGGCTTGGGTTTTTACTGCTTAATCAAACTTCCATTTCAGCGATATTCCCCGGGAGGCTAAATTCTTTGCCTTATCCACACGCGGCGGATGCAATCATCTTGGGATGCCAGCGGGAAGATTATGTCGAAGTGCGACTGATTGCCTTCCCTGAATTGGAAACTGTTTACTTGAGTGCTCCGCTTACGGAGACTTGTACTCCTTGAAGATGAAGCGCCTCTCTTCCAGCCTGTTAGCCTGGTACCGTGACAACCAGCGGACTCTCCCCTGGCGCGGCCCGCTGCTCGGTGACGCCTACGCCGTGTGGGTTTCCGAGATCATGCTTCAACAGACACGTGTGGAAACGGTCATCCCGTATTTTGAAAGGTGGATGCGTTTATTCCCCGATGTGCGCACCCTGGCAGGAGCTTCTGAACAGGATGTGCTCAATGCCTGGGAGGGGCTTGGCTACTACAGCCGCGCCCGCAATTTGCATAAAGCTTCAAAGCTTGTGGTGGATCAACATAACGGTGAACTCCCGCGGGATTTGGATGAACTGCGTAAATTACCGGGGATTGGCCGTTATACAGTTGGTGCGATCGCTTCCATTGCGTTCAATATGAATGTGTCCACGCTGGATGGAAACATAAAACGAGTCTACGCACGACTCTTTGATGTGAACGAGCCAGCTGATTCTCCTGTGGGCGAAAAAATCCTGTGGAAACTCGCCGACGAAAACATACCCAAGGGACAGGCAGGCGATTACAACCAGGCGCTCATGGATCTGGGTGCTATGATCTGTGTTCCGAAGAATCCACGTTGCTTGATTTGCCCTGTCGTGAAGCTTTGCAAAGCGCGCCAGAATGGCACACAGGAACAGCGTCCGGTCATGAAGCCGAAGAAGGATGTGCCTCATTATGTCCAAGTGGCGGGAGTGATCATAAAGCGAGGCAGGGTCCTGCTGGTACAGCGCCCATCGAAAGGCCTGCTCGGAGGCATGTGGGAATTCCCGAACGGGCGCGTAAGCGGCGACCCGGCCAAGGAGTTGGTGAAAGCACTGAAAGCGGGATACAAGCTCAGGCTTCGTGTGGAGCGGGGAGGAAATGTCCGGAACAAAAAAGTACTGGGAGTCGTCCAACACGCGTACTCACATTTCACAGTCACGGTATATCCGTTTGAGTGCGAGTTGCTCTCTATGTCTAAAGACAAAAATCTAAAGTGGGTCTCCATGAAAGAACTGGATGATTATCCCATGGGCAAAATTGATCGTCAGATTGCGCATCGAATTGAGCTACAAAATTCCACTTGAGTGCGCGTCGAATATAGCGTAGAATAGAAAAAAAATAAATTTTGAATGGATTGCGACAAATATGTCTGAACCACGTAAATCGAGAATTGATCCGACTATCATAGCCGCCTTGATCGGTGTATGCGGGACCGTCATGGTCACGCTGATTACGCTGGTTTTGCCCAGGCTAACGCCAGCAACACCGACAGCAACGACTCAGCTTGATATTCCTATCTGGACCGATACAGCGGTTTCCATTTCAACACCCACAAATGCGCCAACGCCTGTTCCAACCGATACCGTGCCTGTGGGTGACCCAACTTCTACGTCCGCGCCTGATACACCAACCCCGGAACCTACTTTTACCCCTGCTCCTGCTAAAATTGGAGAAGATTGGGCAAATGGTTGTATCAGCGAATTATGGATAGGTTATCCATCCATTCAGACGACTGAAAATGGCGATACCGGATGTCTCGTAGAGCCTATTCATTATTTCTTTGCAAACGATGGGCGTCTGACGTTCTTAGCGAATGGAAGGTTCGATGATACTCAGGTATTCGGCATGTTTGCGCCGCTCCCGGCCAATGGAACTGCCAGTATTGACGCTTTCCTCAGGATCTTACAAGATGGCGAGATCTGGACCGGCGTTTTTGCCGAGCCGGACATTGCTTCTCCGGGAATGATTATGGTCATCCCTCCGGGCGATGTGAAGAACCGACTGCTTGTCCAAAAGACAATGCCTGGACAAATCGAGCTTCAACAGACCGCAGCCTTCGCGCCGAGCTCACCTATTTATAATGTAGTATTCGAGGTCGGCAATGGTTCTGTAACAACCAGAATAATGCGCGATACCGTGTTTGATGCGCTCCCCGTTGGTACAACTCAACAATGGTTATTTGTAGGTTTCCAGGTTAAGAGAGGAAACAACCGCATTGATGCAGAATTTCTGAATCTGGTGATTCAAGGACAATAGAGGGTTGGTCAGGCTTTCAGCCTGACATAGGCCATGTTTGACAGTCTGAAAACCTGCCCTACCCATACGATAAAGCCCGGCCTGTAAAGGTCGGGCTGTTTGTTTAATGGATTTCTTGTGAGGGTTTTATGGAGGTCAGGCTTGCTGCGGAGCGTCCCCGAAGGGGGTAGCCTGACAGCTTTCGACAGCACAAGCTTCGGCGGGTTGCCCACCTCCGCTGCGCTTCGGGGACTGCCGCTTTGCGGCGTCCGCGACAAACCCGCCCTACTATCCTTTGCTCAACGTGACGAGCACCATTGGCCTGCGCTTGGTCTCTCCGTAAAGATAGGATTTCACTGCGTTGGCAATATCCTTTTCATTATCCGGTCCGCCACCGTTTACTACATCCATGATACGCTTGCGGACTTCGGGGATCATTTCACCCGCATCTTCGGGCGAGACAAAGCCACGCGTAATAATCTCCGGGTCATGCAATAAGCGTCCGGTCAATTTATCCACGCTGATGTCTATCAGGAAGATGCCATTGCGGGCAAGTTTTCCGCGCTCGCGCATAATGTCATAATCAATGTCGCCGATGGATTGTCCATCTACAAAGACATAACCACCGGGGATGCGCTCGCCAAGTTTGATCTTGCCACCCGAGAGCTCAACGATTTGTCCATTCTCAACGACGATGACATTCTCTTCAGGCATGCCCAGCTCTACAGCCAGCTGTCCATGCCGTTTCAATTGACGCAGTTCCCCGTGGATCGGCAGGAAATGTTCCGGCTTGACGATATTCATCAGCAGTTTTTGCTCTTCCTGACTGGCGTGACCCGAAACATGCACAGGGGCAAGCGCATCGTAAATCACATTCGCACCGCGCCGCATCAGACGGTTGATCGTTTTGCTGATGGTCTCTTCGTTCCCGGGGATGGGATGAGAAGACAACACCACTGTATCCTTTGGCTTCAGATCGAATTGGCGATTTGTTCCGGCGGATAATCGCCCCACAATGGATGAAGGTTCACCCTGCGAGCCGGTACACATCAACACAACCTTATGATCCTGCATTTGCAGGGCCTGATCAAGCGGTATCAGGATTTCATCAGGAATTTCAAGATAACCCAGCTTGCGCGCGATCTTGACGTTATCGATCATGCTCGAGCCGGCCAGCGCCATCTTGCGTCCGTGTTTTGCAGCAGCATCCGCCACCTGCTGAATGCGAGAGATCAGCGATGCAAATGTCGCCACGATCACGCGGCCGGGGGCTTCGGTAAAGACCTTATCGAACGCGGGTCCGATCACCATCTCTGATGGAGTCCAGCCCGGTCGCTCGGAATTTGTGGAATCAGAAAGCAGCAGATCTACGCCGCGCCGCGAGAACTCGGCAAGTTTTGCATAATCGGTGGGCCAGCCATCTACAGGCGTATGATCGAATTTGAAATCGCTCATGTGGACAACGAAGCCGGCAGGCGTTGTAATTCCCAGGCCCACCGAATCAGGGATCGAATGGCAGATGTGGAAGAACTCCACTTTGAAAGCGCCGATTTCAACCGATCCACTAGCCTCCACCGTGTGGAGCATGGCTTTGCCTGAAACGTTGTTGCGCGCCAATTTGACCTCGATCAGGCCTCGGGTTAAGGGAGTTGCGTAGACAGGTACTGGAATGTCATTCAAAACATGGTGAATCGCACCGATGTGGTCTTCATGTCCATGTGTGATCACGATCCCTACTACCTTATCAGCTTTCTTGCGCAAATATTCATAGTCGGGAATAATGTAATCAATCCCCAACATATCGTTTTTGGGAAACATCATGCCTGTGTCAACAATCAAAATTTGGTTGTTGAATTCGTAGGCGGTCATGTTCTTGCCCACTTCCCCAAGTCCACCCAGGGGAATTATTTTCAATTTTCCGTGCTTACTCATACAAGTATATTTATCCTCACTTGTTTAAAAAAATATTTATCCGCCAATGGCGGTTAAGGACTTAAGAAATAAGCCCTCGCTGACTTGCTCGCGAGGGATCAGACGTAGACGTACGATTGTTTCTCAAGCAAACTGCCTCACCTAACGGGGGCAGAAAAAGTCAACTTCAACAACGGGGAGTATAGCAGGGTGCGGATGATTTGTAAAGCGTTTGATTCGATATTATTGCAAACAATCCGGCGAACGCAGGAGAAGGGATCTCCCGAAACCAGGCAGCCACTTTCCCAGCCTCAGGCTACTACGCATTAACTTACCTTTGCTTTCTCTGCCGCCTTTGCTGTTCCATCATCAAGTTGAACTCAACCTGCTTTTTCTCGATCTGCATTTGGATTTCCTGCTTCTTTTTTTCATCGAGGAGCGCGGCAAGGATTTGTTTCAACTCGGCGATTTCCTTCAGTAAATCCACCTCGCGCGGCGCCACACCTGCATTC
>DASWKT010000154.1:0-6325 GCA_036396515.1 Anaerolineales bacterium
GAGGTAGACAACGCATATCAAGAAGCCTATACTCTCATGAATCTCAGTGGTGTCGCGGAAGTGCAGGGAGATGCACATAGGGCGGTAGAGTACGCGACGCATGCACTTGAATTGTGCAAAAGGATGGGTGATCGCCCGGGCGAAGCTTGGTCTTATCTGTACTTGGGGCATGCTTTCTCTTTAATGGGCCAGTTTGATGAAGCGCAGAAAGCATACCAACTGGCTTTGAATATTCGTCATGAATTAGGACAATCGGTACTAGCAACGGAACCAATTGCCGGCTTGATTCAGATAGCGCTACGCATGAACGATATTTCTCTTGCCAGTCGCTTGATGGAGGATATTGTATATTATTTGTCGGAAGGTGGCTCACTTGAGGGCACCGAAGAACCACTCAGAGTCTATCTAGCCTGTTATTATGTTCTCGAAAGCATGGCAGACGCGCGCGCAACTGGATTGCTGCAGACAGCAATGCGGCTGCTTGAAGCACAGGCCTCAAAAATCGATGATGAACATGCCCGCCGCATATATATCGAAAACGTTCCTTGGCGGCGGGCTATTGAAAGTGCTTGGCTTGCTAAAAAGGAAAACCCTTAGGGAACGCTGCCAGTGGCAGGATCTCCTTCACTGAGCGTTACCTTGCCATTCTTCTTGATTTCATCTGTTACATCATAGGCCTGGCGATTGTAAGCTACAAAGAATCTCTGCCCTTCATTCAAATTCACTGGGAATGAGTACTTGACCTTGGCATATCCATTTTTGTTGCCATTGTGGTTATTGTAAACGCTGAAACATGCGAACCAGTTGATGTTCTCAGGATTAGACGGTGGTAGTTTGGCAGTCATATCATCACCATCCAGTTCCTCGACGATGTACTTTTTCAAATCAGGGTCGTCCAGGGTCAATTCAAGATTTCTGTTGTTCTTGCCGTGAATGGTATATTTCCCACTGGCAGGGGTGACAGGCTTTGCACTCATGAATACCTCCTCTGAAAGATGAATTTCCGACTATTTCTATTATAGCCTTAATTGATGCAATTGCGCTACATTCTTTTCAATAAAGTCCGAGTGTGTGCGCGACTTAACTTCAGATGAGATAAATCTGTCAAAAAAGTAAGGGCATTATAATTATTTCATGTCCCGGCGCATCTCGCCTGTCGTTACTTCATTTGCTTTCTCTGCATTGATAGCTTTGTCAACGGTTACCAGCTCGTACGCGGGAAAGGATCCGAGATCAAAGTTGGCGGGTTCTCCCTTTGACCTGGTCAATGCCGTGAATGCACTGCGAACAGCCAATGGGCTTGCACCTTATAGTATCAGCCCCATCCTGATGTACACCGCCCAGTCCCTGGCGGATTTCCTCGCGGCAACCGGAACGATGTCACATACCGGGTCCGGCGGATCCGGTTTATCCGATAGGCTGCTCGCGGCCGGCTATCCGCTTGGGGGCGAGCTGTCGGCCGGCGGGTTCCGCGCGGAGAACATCACCGGCGGCAAGGAAAGCATGCCCGCGCAAGCCGCCGTCGATCAGTGGAGCGGTGACGCGTTGCACCAGAACACAATGCTCTCCCCAAACCTGACGGAGATGGGGGCTGGCGTGGCGGTGAGTAATGGCAGGGTATATTACGTGATCGATTGTGCACGTCCCACAACGAGCGGGCCGCCTGAGGCCTCCGCTTCGGCTGCAGAAAGCGGATCAGCCATCCCCGCGCGCGAAGCGCCGATCGCGGTCGCGATCGTCAGCACCCCCAACTCGAACGGGGACGTGATCCATGAGGTTCAGTTTGGTCAAACACTCTGGCAGCTGGCGATTGCTTACAATGTCAAAATAGATGAGATCAAAAGCCTGAACAATTTGTTCGATAATAGTATCTACCCGGGAACTAAGTTGTTGATCAAAAGGGGAGTGGTACAACCTACTGCTGATCACACCGAAACTCCGGCCGGCGACCTGACCGCCACCTCGACAATTACACCAGTCTCCACTGCCACAATCTTTCGGTCAACGTTGACCTCCACACAGGTCAGCACTCCTTTTTCCACATCTCCATCAACGAACAATAACACGATCATCGGCGTGACGATCGGCATTATTGTGCTTGCCCTGCTGGGTGGGGGTTTGTTTACCTGGCTGGGAAATTCCAGGAAATAAGGCGCATGAGGTATTGGAAGAATATCACGATAATCTCATTACAATCTTTGCTTGTTTTCACACTGACCTCTGATATACTCGGGTTTAATTGTGATATATTTCACAAATCAGAGAGGCTTATATGAATGAAATTCGGATCGATGCACTTCTGCCACCCGAGATGGCGACACGGGCTGAATACCTGGGTGTCCGCAAAGCGGAGATGCCTTTTCTCAAGATATTCATGTTAGCAGTGCTGGCAGGTGCATTCATTTCGCTTGGTGCGATCTTTGCAACCACTGTCGGTGCAGGCGGGATGGCAGTTGCGTCTGCAGATGGGACGATCGCATTCAATACCGGTTTGCCTTACGGGGTTACCCGTCTCCTCATGGGCTTTGTTTTTTCCCTCGGCCTGATCCTGGTCGTTGTCGGTGGGGCGGAGCTTTTCACAGGCAACAACCTCATCGTGATGGCATGGGCGAACGGCAAGGTGACAGGTAGCGCCCTTTTGCGTAACTGGGTAATTGTCTATTTAGGCAACTTTATTGGTTCCATTGGCACCGTCATCCTGATGTTCCTGACCAGGCAGTATACGTTCGGTGCCAACTCAGTCGGCATCACAGCCTTAAAGATCGGGGTCGCGAAATCCGAATTTACGTTCCTGCAGGCTATTGCACTTGGCATCCTGTGCAATGCACTGGTGTGTCTGGCAGTCTGGCTGACCTATAGTGCACGCAGCACGCTGGATAAGATCCTCGCCATTATTTTTCCCATCACCGCCTTTGTGGCCGCCGGGTTTGAGCATAGCATTGCCAATATGTATTTCATTCCCTATGCGTTGTTCATCAAGGATTTCGATCCGGATTTTGTTTCCACTGTAGGTGCCAAGGTTGCTCATCTCGATCTATTGACCTGGCAGGCGTTTTTATTCAATAACCTTATCCCGGTGACCATCGGAAACATCATCGGCGGGACAGTGCTAGTGGCGGCCGCTTACTGGGCGATCTTCCTGCGCCCCGACAAATCTCAGTGAGAGGAGTAGATATGAAAGCATACGTATTGATCAAAACACGCCCAGGTGAAGTGAAGGAAGTAGTGCGTCAGCTGCGCAAAACGGAGAATGTTGTTGAGGCCCACATGACGTTCGGCCCTTATGACGCGGTTGCTGTCCTTGAATCTTCTGATCTGAGCGGGCTTGGAGAGCTGATTGCTTCGGCCATTCAACCTGTTCCCGGGGTCGAGCAAACCCTCACTTGTGTGGCTGTTGAGGTGTAGGCAAAAACCCTGCTCTTCTCTCACTGACAGTGAATGTAGGGGGATTTCACCTCATGGGCTGGATCCGAGCCTGGTCACCGCTTAAAGCGGTATTTCAGCTATCCGAATACTCTTGGATTCTGTAACCCTTGTCATGCGTCTGCAATATCAGCGCTAGTTCTTCTTTGCTATAATTTCAGTGTTGACTTGCGTGTGAATAAAAACTAACGCTGAAAGGGTGTGCCCTATGTTCAAGAAGTTCTTTTCATGGCTCAGAAAACCTCCGCCTCATGCGCTGTACGTGGAAAAGCGCAATCAACTCTTTAGACTTGACCCCGAGAAGCTTGGGATCAAGAAAACCAATGAACATCCAAACGTATGGGGCGTCATGACCGAGTTCGCAGTGGACGGAGGTTACGTAACCATAATGTCGCTTGCGAATGGGAAGACCGATATGTATTTTAGTTCTGGTAACGGGATCCTGGGCGCGGGTGAGAACTCCATGGTCTCCATTGCTTCTGCCGAGCTTGTGAAAACGGCAGAGAGATACCTCTCTCAAATGCGATCAACCGTAGACCACCCATTTCCGTCACCAGGCTATACACGTTTCTACCTCTTAACATACCATGGGTTATTGACTGGGGAGGTTTCAGAGAATATCATGCTCGACGAACGTACACACCCGATGTATGGGCTGTATGCGTTTACCCAGAACGTCATTACACAGATACGTCATATCTCCGGCAGAAACAACTAAATCATCTTCAAGAAAACACAGAGCCTCTTCTCTTAGGGAAGAGGCTCTGTCCATTCTTCGTCTATGGTAACTGGTATCTCAGGATGCGGTTGTTGCCAGCGTCGGTCACCCAGACGAATCCAGATGGGTCAATTGTGATTCCCGCAGCAAGACCGATTTCAGTGGGGCCAGAGCCGAAGTCTCCCCAGGTGCGTACAAACTCTCCATTCTCCGTAAATTCGATCACACGATAACCTTCAGGATCAGTGATGAAGACATGTTCATTCGCGTCTACCGCGATAAGGGGTTTATTATCCAAAGTTTGGATGTTTCCAGCTAAACCAAACCAGGCATTCACGTCCCACTGCGCAGAGGGGAAGTAGACCATCCCATCTTCACTTGGAACGAAGGATTGCACGCGTTGATTCCACGTATCTGTGACATACACCGTTCCATCCCCCGCGGCCGCAACGCCGACCGGCTCATCGAACTGGCCGGGGTCAAAACCGGCGGATCCAAATTCTGTGATGTAGTTCCCGTCCTCATCGAAGACGACGATGCGCTTGTTTCCAGTATCGGCAACGAAAACGTGTCCTTGCGAGCCAACTGCGATGCCGCGCGGCCCCCAGAAGGAGCTCTTTGACTCGGGAATTTCGGGCACGGGCTGGCCATATTGTCCCCACATTTTGACTGGCTTGCCATCTTCAGTGAATTTCTGCACTCGGTGATTCCAGGTATCAGCTACATATACCGAACCATCCGGGCCAACGGCCACACCCCACGGTTCATTGAACGTACCGATGGGAGCATCACCTGTTGCTTGATCGGCAAACGTTCCCCATTCCTGTAAAAGGCTTCCATTAGCTGCGATATGCAGGATGCGATGATTGCGAGAATCAGCCACGTAAAGATCCTCGTTGGGCCCGGCAGCAATAGCACGCGGTGCATTCAACCCGAGCGGCGGATACAAGTCTGCGCCGAAGATTTGGTCTGCGTTCAAGATAACGGTGCCAGCTTCGTAGGGGTCAGCTACAACAGGTGCTTCCGAAGGTCCGACTCCATAGTTCCAGATCTGTGCTGCAACATCCTTACGAACATAGAGTCTCATTTGGTCCGCCGGCGTCCAGGTAGAGAGTGTCATGGATGTGCTTCCAATTGCCTGGGCGTATTTTGTATAGTCGCGGTCGAACCATATATCGAAGATGCCCTCGCGGATCTGAGGGTTCGTAATGGCGTTCAGAACGCGGGTTTTGTCGAGATTGAAGTAATCCTGGTTGGGCCACCACATGCGGATGTAATCAAAGCGATAGAACTCATTGCCAAGGGCTGGCTCGATCGTGTCAAAGTTTTTTGTATCAACGATAACAGCAACCGCCTCACGTAATGAGCGTGAAGGTTTGTCGAATGAGCGCTGAGCTGTGAAATCACGGAGATACCAGACAAACGGCCAGGAAACGCCGGTATCGGGTGCGCTCGCATCGTATGCGACGATGGCGTTGAGGCCGCCAGCGGTGCGTTCTGATATTTCCGCCACCTGCGCCATAACATCCTTGACGCCCGTGGCGCCGTGTGCATACACGAGATATTCCGTGGCATCATCGTAGAAAATATAACTGGCTCTAAATGAAGTTCGTGCAGTCTGAATGATGAGCAACCCCACTGCGGTCAGCGCGAAGAGATTGACAAATGCGCTTGAGCGCGGCAGGCGCAGCATATATACGATGCCTCCAATACTTCCAGCCAGAGCCAGCAGCGATGCGGCGAATTTCAGCCATCCTGATGTAGTGATCGCAGTATCCGCTACCGGATTGGCACTGAGCGACAGAATCATGGCTCCGTTGATAATACTGGAGATCAATGTGACGGTCGCCAATATCAACAGCGAGACAATAGCGAGGCTTGCGAGATCGTGGTGCAGCAGATAGGCGAGCAGGGCAGCCGATAATATGGCCGTGATAAGCGGGAACAAAAATGCGGAGGTCGCCTGTAATTGTGCGAGCTCCGTACCCTGAAACGGAGGTGTCGCTCCGTAAAGCGAACGCAGGGTGTTAAAAGCAGCCAGCACGAAAACGATCAGCACCAGAATTGCGAGCGCTGTCCGTCCTGGTTTATCCTCTGCCAGGCGTGCCGAAACAGACTCGATGATTTGCCCAATGCCCCATCCCGCAAGCAGGATCATGGGCCATGCCATGTGATACGTCAGCC
>DASWKT010000155.1:0-1648 GCA_036396515.1 Anaerolineales bacterium
GGAACATGTGCTGAAAGCGTTGAACTCTGCGAAGTCAGGTCCAATTGCAGAGGGCAATGTGGGCGGTGGAACAGGCATGCTATGTTATGAATTCAAAGGCGGCACAGGCACATCCTCACGCAAACTCCCTGGAAAACTCGGCGGCTGGACCGTCGGCGCGTTTGTGCAAACGAACTTTGGCAGAAGATACCAATTGACCATCGCCGGGGTCCCTGTTGGGGCACATTTGAAAGAGAATACCCTATGGACGAACGGTGAGAATCCATTCAAACAGGATGATGGTTCTCTGATCGTCATCATCGCAACGGATGCGCCGCTGCTCCCCCACCAGCTTAAGCGCCTTGCAAAGCGCGCCTCACTCGGCATGGCTCGCACGGGTTCCTTAGGTGGAAATGGTTCAGGAGATATTTTCCTTGCATTCTCAACCGCCAATCCGGGCGCGGCGCGCGGCGATGACAAAGGTTTGGCCTCGCTGCGGGCCCTCAGTAATAATTACATTGATCCACTGCTGATGACCTCTGCCTATGCAACCGAAGAGGCGATCATCAATTCCATGATTGCAGCAGAGGATATGACCGGGTACAAGGGAGTAACGGCTAAAGCATTGCCACATCAACAGCTGAAAGAAATCATGAAACTGTACAACGGAAAGCAGGAACCAAAAGATAAAGTGGATATCACAAAACTTCCGCACCCGGATGAATTATCTTCCAATCTACAAATCGGCGATGGAAATATACAGTAAGCAGAAAGCAATAGGCAGAATCTGGTGAGCAACCTACAAGAGCGCCAGGAAAGGAGAAAGTAATGGCTACCTATCAACAGCTCAAAGGTCACCGAGATTTGAAGGTATATCAATTGGCTTATAAGCTGGCGATGGAAATCTTTCAGGGAAGCAAAGTGTTTCCCAAAGAAGAAAAATATTCGCTCACCGACCAAATTCGCCGATCGTCCAGAAGCGTGGCTGTCAATATCGCCGAAGGCTTTCGCAAGCGTCAATATCCAAAAATGTTCGTCAATAAACTCGCCGATGCAGACGGTGAAGCGACAGAAACCCAAGTGTGGCTGGATTTTGCCCGCGACTGCGAGTATCTACGAGCTGAGCGACACGCGGAATTGATAAAAAGCTACGAAGAAGTTGGCAAAATGCTCGGCACAATGATGTCCATGCCTGAAAAATTCGCACCTAGCACCCAACGCCGCGAATAACCACATCTGCCTTCCGCGTTCTGCCTTCTGAAACGTGCTACCCTTTCTATCGTAGATAGCCATAGTTCTCGTTCTATACAGGAGTCTCCATGACTGCCATATTACAGGTACAAAATCTGGTGAAGAAATACGGCGAATTCACCGCCGTCAAAGGAATATCTTTTGACATCAAAGAAGGGGAAATCTTTAGCCTGCTCGGGCCCAATGGCGCTGGCAAGACCACAACCATCTCCATGCTCTCAACTCTGTACACACCGACCTCGGGCGACGCGGTCATCGGCGGGCACTCCGTGACAAAAGACCCTATGGCTGTGCGGCATGTCATCGGTGTCGTGCCACAAGACATCGCGCTCTACGAAGATCTAACTGCGCAGGAGAATCTCGTTTTCTGGGGGCAGATGTACGGGTTAAGTGGCAAGCCGCTTGCTGCCCGCGTGGA
>DASWKT010000156.1:0-15892 GCA_036396515.1 Anaerolineales bacterium
GCGCCTCGAGCAGGTGATAGCCAATCTTGTTTCAAACGCGCTCAAATATGCTCCGGAAGGTGAAATAAAAATCAGCGGTCAGGCACGGCCTGAGCAGGTCATTATCTGTGTCAGTGATGAAGGCCCGGGAATCGAAGCCAACGATCTGCCACATATCTTTGATCGCTTTTATCGTTCGACAAAGGCCGTTAAACAAACCAAAGGTGCGGGACTGGGACTTTATCTTGCGCGAGCGATTGTCGAAGCCCATGGTGGTCGCATCTGGGCGGACCCGAAACCTGATTCCGGGGCCAGGATCTGTTTCTCCCTGCCGCGTTAATTCCCTCACCCTGGCCTCTCACTATTCGAGAGGAAAACGATCGGGGTGGTAAAATCAAATTAAACGGACTCACCGTTCGTGAGTCCGAATCGTTAATCAATTTAGGAGGACCGAAGAGGTTATGCCCAATACAGTCGCGCATCGAAGCAAGGTAGATCAAAAATTCACATGGAACGCCGAAAGTGTTTTCCCATCCGTTGAAGCCTGGGAAAAGGAAGTCGATCAGATCCTCGAAGATATTGCAACGGTCAAAGAATATCAGGGGCGGCTCGCAGAAGACCCGTTGGTTTTGCTCGATGCATTGACCGCATATGATAGGTTGGTCTCACGCGCCCAAATCGCGCTTATGTATGCGGGCTTTTCCTACGCAGTCGAGACAACAAACCAACAGGCCGCGGGGATGAACAGCAAGGCGCAAGGAATGTATGGGCGGGTCGCCTCTGGTGTGTCTTTTTTGCAGCCAGAGATTTTGCAGATTGGCAAAGCCAAACTCGATGAATGGATGGAGCAGAATGAAAAACTGGCATGATATAAACACAGCTTTGAAGATCTCTTCCGCAGGCAGGCCCATGTGCGTTCCGCCGAAGTAGAGGAAATCCTGGGGCTTACCAGCGACCCATTGAGCGGACCCTATAATTCGACGAGTATGCTTACAAACGCGGATTTCAAATTTAAGCCCATAAAAGACAGCAAGGGCAAGGCGATAGATATCGTACAGGGAAACTATGACTCGCGGTTGATGCACCTGGCAGATCGCAAAGCGCGCAAAGCTGCGTATCAAACATATATGCATAAATATGTGGAACACAAGAACACGCTTGCGAGCAACCTTGCCCATTCGATCAAAGCGAACGCGTTCTATATGCGTGCACGCAAACACGAATCCACACTTTCCGCGTCGCTCTTTGACTTGAATATCCCAACCGATGTTTTTTACAATTTGATCAACACATTCAAGAAAAATCTGCCGGTCTGGCATCGTTATTTTGAGATCAGGCGCAGGGCACTGGGATTAGGAAAGCTTGCCTATTACGATATGTGGGCCCCTATTGCAAAGAAGAAGGTAAAGGTGCCTTTCGAAAAGGGCGTCGAGCTGATCTGTGAAAGCCTCGCGCCCCTGGGCAAGGAATATGCTGATACAGTCTGCATAGGCTGCCTTGCGAACCGCTGGGTGGACGTCTACCCGAATCAGGGCAAGGGACAGGGCGCGTTCTCCTCAGGTTCGCAGGGAACACATCCCTTCATCCTGATGAGTTACACCGATGAAGTGACCAGCATGAGCACGCTCGCTCATGAACTCGGCCACTCGATGCACTCCTATCTCACCTGGAAGCACCAGCCGTTCGTATATACGAACTACTCACTCTTCGTCGCGGAAGTGGCTTCCAATTTCCATCAAGCCATGCTGCGCGGACACTTGCTCAACACAGTGACGGATAAGAACTTCCAGATCGCGTTGATCGAAGAAGCCGTCGGCGGTAATTTCTTCCGCTATTTCTTCCAGATGCCGACTCTTGCGCGCTTTGAGTTGGAAACGCATGAACGCACCGAACGAGGCGAGCCGCTCACTGCCGATTCAATGATTAACCTGATGGCCGATCTGTTCGCTGAGGGATTTGGTCCTAACTTTGATATGGACCGCGAGCGCGTCGGCATGACATGGGCAACTTTTTCGCATTTGTTCGCAGATTATTATGTCTACGAGTATGCGACAGGCATCTCTGGCGCGCACGCACTCGCAGGACGCATCCTGCGTGGTGAGCCTAGCGCGGCAGAAGATTATTTGAGTTTCCTAAAATCCGGCTCGTCTGATTATTCGTTGAATGTGCTCCAGAAAGCAGGTGTGGACCTGACCACACCTCAAGCCGTAGAGGAAACTTTCGCTGTCATGGAAAGTTATGTTGATCGGTTGGAGAAATTGTTGAGTTAATCATGTCATTGCGAGGGCGATGTTGGTTCCCCCGAAGCAATCTGCTGTGCAATTGGGGATTGCTTCGTCGGGAAGAGCGCCCTCCTCGCAATGACATATCTAGAACCAGAAATCGGAAATAAAATCATGCCCCAAACACAAATTGCATGTCCCCGCTGCCGTCAGATGATTACGGCGAATATCGAACAACTATTTGACGTTACACAAGACCCCCAGGCCAAACAGAGATTGCTCGCCGGTGTATCCAACACAGCGCGCTGTCCACATTGCGGATATCAAGGACGACTTGCGACTCCCGTTGTGTATCACGATGCAGACAAGGAACTTCTGCTCACATTCTTCCCGCCAGAATTGGCAGTACCACTTAATGAACAGGAGAAGTTGATCGGTCCGTTGATCAAGCAGGTGATGGATCGCCTTCCACCTGAAAAGCGCAAGGGCTATTTGCTTAATCCCACCCCGAATCTGACGTATGAATCGATGCTCCAAACGATCCTCGGGAAAGACGGAATCACGCCTGAGATGCTCAAGGAACAGCAGGACAGAGTTGCACTGATCGAGAGACTGCTGCAAGCCAGCTCCCCGGATGTGCGCAGTGAGATCATCAAACAAAATCTCAACCTGTTCGATGAGCAGTTCTTCGCGCTCTTCAGCCGTCTCGCGCAAAGCGCGGCAGCAAGCGGACAGGAACAGGTCGCACGGGGGATGGTCGATCTTCAGAAGCAGCTCCTCGAAGAGACAGACTTCGGCCGCGAGCTGAAGGAATCTGTTGGGGAACTGGAAGCAGCCACAAAGGCCCTGCAGGAGGTGGGGCAGGGTCTCACCCGTGAGAAATTGCTAGATCTGGTTCTTTCAGCCCCTAATGACGCGCGTTTGCGGGCGTATGTCAGCCTTGCGCGCGGCGGAATGGATTATCAATTCTTCCAGTTGCTCAGCGAGAGGATCGATAAAGCCTCCGGTGAAGAAAAAGCAAAATTGGAAGCCATACGTGAGAAGCTGCTCGATTTCACCAACGAAATCGACAAACAGCTGGAGGCACGTTACAAGCAGGCGCAGGAATTTGTGGAATCTCTTCTCGCGCAAGATGATGTGGTCAAAGCCGTTCATGACAACCTGGATAAATTTACGCAGGATGCCGTGGATGTCGTCAACCAAATGTTGCGGCAGGCTTCTGAAAAGAACGATTATACTCGCATGGGGAAATTGCAAAAAATAGCTGAGGTCCTGCGCGAAGTCTCCACGCCGCCTGAAGTGGCATTCGTCGAACAGTTGCTGGATGCACCCGACGACTCGGCTATTGAGAAAATGCTGGAAGACAACAAGGAACTGATCAACGATCAATTCATGGAAGCATTGATTGGATTAGTCGGGCAGGTGGATGCGGCGGCAGGGCAGGGCAACACCGAAGCCAAGGCCCTGGGTGAGAAGTTGAGTACAATCTATAAAACCGCATTGAAATTCTCGATGAAAAAGAATTTGGGAGAACAAAAAATTCAATAACAAAATGGGTTCCTTGCGGAACCCATTTTTATCTAACTTTCTGACTACTTTGCCGTACAACTCACAGCATCTGGATTACGTGTAGTTATACAAGTATAACTCTGTTCCAGCAATATTGTGTCGCCGGCCAGGTTCGTCACGGTGATCTTGGCAGCTTCCCAGGAGACAAAGTCAATGTGAGCGGTCCAGTTGTCGTTTGCACATCCACCTTGCGACCCGGGCAGTGTCTCCGGTGGCCTAGCCTCAACGTCAAATGGGGACTTACCATTCTTTGTCCGTTCCTGTAGAACCTGAGCGCCAGTGGCTGAAACATCAGGTGGATTCTGGCCTGAAGCCGGGTTGCTACCCTGGTTCGTGCAGGTGACGTCAGGCTTACCGCTGGCCTCCAAAACAACTTTCACATTCGTGTTGCCAAGTATCAAGGCACCCTTAGCATCAAGCGAACCGAGACTCCATTCTACGCTGTTGGCACCGCCTGAAAACTTGATACTTGGACCGGCTGAGACCGGCGAGGACGAGAGTGTTACCACCAGTAAAATGGACAGTAGGAAAAAAATCCTCTTTTTCATATCATGTTACTCCTCATCTAACTTAAGCAAATCTTAGAGTTTCGCCGGAAGTGTCGCATTATGTCCTACAATAGGGCCTCCATTTCTTTTCAATTTGTAATATATCAACACTCAACTTCATGATAAAAATAATCAGTTGCAGAGAAGCACAAAAGGATGGATAATTAGAAAGGTTTGCTCTATATTCAAGACTATAGCACACCCAAGAGGTTACAATAGTTGCGATACCATTTTCAATGAGCCCGAATGAACTTTGAAGATAAAACAAGCTTTTCACAAGAGCGCGAAAATCTTAATCAGGCTATAAAAGCGCTCGATGCACAACGATCCATTCTAGGGGATCAAATCGTAGAGATTGCACAGGCATCGCTCCGGGAAAAACTGGCTCGTTTGAATATGGGGGGACACAAATCACATGAACCACAAGAGCGTAAATTAATCACGGTCTTATTCGCAGATGTCTCCGGATTTACTGCGATGGCTGAAGCGTTGGATCATGAAATTGTTAACAGTGTGATCAACTCTCTTTGGTCGCGCGTAGATAAGGCAATTCAAGATCACGGGGGCCGTATTGATAAACATATTGGTGATGCGGTAATGGCACTATTCGGAACGCCCACCGCGCGGGAAGATGACCCTGAACGTGCAATCCGTGCTGCGTTACAGATTCAAGCCGAAGTGCAACAATGGAAGTGGGAACTCAACGATTCTATATCCATCCAAGCCCCAAGCCAGAATATTCAATTACGAATTGGCATTAACACCGGGCCTGCTTTGCTTGGCACTGTAGGCACGATTGGTGAATATACAGCAATAGGCAATACAGTAAATATCGCGAATCGGCTGGAACAGGCTGCACCTCCAAGTGGTATTCTTATCTCACATGACACGTATCAACATGTGCGCGGCATTTTTGATGTAACGGTTCTTGAGCCAATCACTGTAAAGGGGAAAAGCCAACCGATACAGGTGTATACCGTAAATAGCCTAAGACCACGCGCATTTCGGGTCGCAACGCGCGGAGTAGAAGGTATCGAAACACGTACGATCGGGCGCGAAGACGAGCTAGCAAGGATGAAACTCGCCTTGGAGCAAACCGTTGAACAACGCAACCTGCATCTGATCAATATCGTAGCAGAAGCAGGAACAGGGAAATCACGATTGCTTTATGAGTTTACTAAGTGGCTCGAGACGCAAAGTCAATCTATGCACCTTTTTAAAGGAAGAGCCACACAGGAAATTGCTCAAATCCCTTATGCACTTCTACGCGATATTTTTTCATCAAGCTTTGGAATTCAGGATCATGATACGGCTGCGGTCGCGCGTCAGAAACTGGAACAAGGTATTGTTAGTTACATCGGGAATGAGGAGAACGCCGATTTATACGTCCCTTTCATCGGTCATCTGATTGGATTTGATTTTTCCACCAGCCCACACTTGAGGGGTATTCTGGGGGATGCCCAGCAGATTCGTAATCTTGCTTTCCATTATGCCACACAGTTTTTTACAGATATTACCTATGAACACACAGGCGTCCTCTTTTTAGAGGATATTCACTGGGCAGATCGAGGCTCATTAGACTTTTTCGAGCATTTGATGAACTCAAAGCCTGACCTGCCTCTTCTGATTATTGGATTAACAAGATCGACTCTCTTCGAACAACGTCCCGATTGGGGAACAGGACCGGTTCAAACCTTACGCCTTGACCTGTTACCGTTATCAGATGAGCACTGTCGCCGACTCGTGGAGGAAATCCTGCAAAAGGTACCAGTGATCCCACCTGCCCTTTCAGAACTCATTGTCGCAAAAGCAGAGGGGAGTCCGTTTTATGTCGAAGAGTTGATCAAGGTTTTGATCGATCGAGGAGTCATTATCAGAGCCGAGAATCATTGGCGCGTGGAGATGGATCGGCTCTCCGAACTAAAAGTTCCCGCAACTTTAACAGGCCTAATACAGGCCCGTTTGGACAGTCTTAACACGAATTCAAGAGAAACACTGCAACAGGCTTCTGTTGTCGGTCGCATTTTCTGGACCAGTGTAGTTGAACGGATGCGAAATCCAGAAACGCAAAGTGCTGAAGGATCCATATCTATTGCTGACAGACTGGGGCTACTAAGAGCAAAAGAGCTGATTTTTCAATATGGAGACCCTGGGGCCTCTCAAATTCCCGGATTTATATTCAAAAATGCCATTCTGCACGACGTAACCTATGAAAGTGTATTGTTGAGGCTGCGACGAGTATATCACCTACAGGCTGCAGAAGGATTGATTGGGATCTGGGGTGAACGTGTGAACGAATATGCTGGTCGCGTGGGTGAACATTATGAACAGGCGGGAGAGTTGCTGAAGGCTGCTGACTGGTACGGCCGCGCGGGCAGACAAGCGCAGGATACCTATGAGCCGGATGCCGCAATTGGTTACTATCAAAAGGCTCTAAAATTCCTGGAGCAAAAGGCTGGCTCCAATCAGATTCCGCAGCAGCTCGAAATTTATTCCCGACTTGGCGAAGTATTGAACTGGCAGGCACGCTATACAGATGCATCCGAGACGTATAAGGCAATGCTCAATATCGCGGAGGGCTACCAGGATCTGGTTGCTCAATCGCGAGCGATGCAAGGACTAGCAACTTCTCTCAGTTATCAAGGAGATCATCGCGCCGCACTGGATAGTGCCATCCGTGCCGAATCATTAGCACGAGACGCTAATGCTCGCACAGAACGGGTCAAGGCGCTATGGACACAGGGATTCGCTCGTTACAGGCTTGGAGAACCGCGAGCAGCCCTGTCTTTAGGCAAACAAGCCGTAGCAATTGCAACTGATTTAGATTACCCCAACGAATTGGGCCGAAGTCTGAATCTGCTCGGTGCAGCTCATTATGTTTTAGGACAGTATACAGAGGCAGAGAGTTATTGGGAAAATGCATTCAAGATATTTCAGGAACTTGGCAACAGACAACAAGGCATGGATCTGCTGAACAACCTAGGAGCAATAGCAGATGCACGAGGAGATCACGATACCGCGTTTCAAAGATATCACAGCGCTCTAGAGATCGCCCGCGATGTTGGCTATCGCGATGGAGAAATCGTATTCCTGACCAATCGAGGCGGCGAACAGGTAGCCTTGAAAAATTACTCAGCTGCGGAAGCAGATCTGCGAAAAGCCATTCAGTTGGCTGGCGTGGACGGCTCCTGGTGTCTGCCAAATACCTATTACTACCATGCGGAAGCCTTATTAGGGATGGGCGAATACGAAACAGCGCTTTATTCTGCACGCCAGGCGCTGGCCCTGAGCCGGGAAGACAAAGTCCCGGAAAATATCGGCGCGGCTTGGAGGGTCCTTGGAAAGGTAAGTGAAAAGACTGGCAAACCGATCAGCCTCAGACAAACAGGGCTGGGTGAACTCATCGACTTTCCGGCGGAGGAGTGCTTTCGTAAAAGCGTAGAGATCTTCGCCGAGACGGAAATAGAAGGCGAGCGGGCACGCACTTTGCGCGAATGGGCCAGGTACGAATTCAAAACAGGCAATAAGCAACGCGCCGCAAAGATGTGGCAGGATGCACGAAATATCTTTGCTAAGATAGGAGCAGAGATGGAAGTGCAGCGGATGAATCGCCCACTTGAGTGATTGAGAATAAAATATCCATTGTGACAGAGACGATTGACTGGCTTCTCAAAGGCGACGCCTCCATCCGCTGGCAGGTGATGCGCGACCTGTTGGAAGAGCCATCTGAGATCTATGAAAAGGAACGAGCGAAGATCAAAGCCCAGGGTTGGGGAGGCAGGCTTTTATCCCGGCAGGATGCGAGTGGGACATGGGGTGGTGGTGTTTACAACCCCAAGTGGATTTCGACTACCTATACCTTGCTCCTCCTCCGTCAGTTTGGCCTGGAGCAGGATAATCCGCAAGCTCAGAATGGTTGTAAACATTTCCTGCTCAAAGGAATCTTTCGCGATGGAGGCATCAATCTTTTCAAGTCCATTGATTATAGTGAAACCTGCATCAATGGAATGATATTGACATTGCTTTCCTACTTCCGTTTTCCTGATGAACGTGTACACGCTGTTGCTGATTTTCTGCTGAAAGAGCAAATGCCCGATGGCGGCTGGAACTGCCAGCGAGTGCGCGGCGCGACACATGCCTCTTTCCATACCACAATCTCAGTGCTGGAGGGAATGTACGAATATAGACAGGCATATCCAAAAAAAGCTTTGCACATCGAAAAGCCAATCAAAAGGGCCCATGAATTTCTTTTCATTCATCATCTGTATAAGTCTCATCGCACAGGCAAAGTCGTCAACTCGGCGATGACACACATGTATTTTCCGCCTCGATGGCATTATGATATTCTCCGTGCGTTGGACTACTTCCAATCCATCCGCGCTAATTATGACGAGAGAATGACGGATGCTATGGATTTACTAAAAGCAAAGCAACAGCCCAATGGTCGCTGGGCGGCCCATAGACCCTGGCCAGCACGCGTTTTTTTCGAAATGGAGAAAGCGGGCGAAGACAGTCGCTGGAATACCTTGCGAGCGTTGCGCGTTTTGAAATGGTGGGACCAAATCACACCTTAATAACCAGTCAAAGATGTTTTATACACTATGTTGTAGGCAGCGTCCCCCATTTGGAGCCCTATTATGCAAAATATTATGACGAGTAGCTTTAAATTATCAAAAAGCCGCACCTTACTCAGTGCGGCTTTTCGTGTTAACAAAATCCACCTATTCGCTTGGGACCATGATCCACAACAGAAAGTAGATGAGCAGACCCGGCACGCCGCCTGGAATGAATGCAATGACCAGCGCCAGCCGGAACCAGAACGCGCTGATGCCGAAGAATTCTGCCAGACCGCCACAGACACCCGCGATGATGCGATTACGACGTGAGCGGCGCAAACCTTGTTTTTGATGTGTTGTCATTTCGATACTCCTATTACCTTTGATTTCAATTCTATGTACGCAGGATTTTTCGAAAAGTAGCAGAAACAGGATCAGGCGTTCCGCACATATTGATCGAACCAGGCGAGTGTGCGCTCCCAGGCATCTTTGGCGGCCTCCGGGTTATAGCGCGAGCCTGTATCGTTGTGGAAGGCATGATCTGCATTGGGATAAACCATCTTTTCATAGATTTTATTGTTCGCGGCCATCGCTTCTTCAATGGCTGGAATACCTCCATTGATGCGTGAATCTTGTTCGCCATACATGGCAAGAACAGCCGCGCGGATGTTTGGCACATCTTCAACGGGGGGATGCGGCCCATAGAACGGGACAGCCGCGAGAAGTTCCGGCATTTGGGTTGCCACTTTCCATGTAACACCACCGCCGAAGCAGAAACCGGTCATGCCTACCCGGGCTGCATCCGCGAACGGCTGTTCCTGGAGATAACGCCAGCCGCTTTTGAAGTCTTCCACAAATTGATCGGGCGAGATATTGCCCAATGCACCGGGCACATTTCCCTCACCTACTGCGGCGCTGCCGCCCTGACGGGACAGCAGATCCACAGCCAGACCGACATACCCTACTTTTGCAAAACGCCGGGTCACATCCTGGATGTGAGGTGTGAGGCCGCGGTTTTCATGGCACACCAGTATGACCGGCGCTACGTCCTCACTCGCGGGTCGGGCAAGATATCCGATCAGGGTTGCATCTGCCGCAGGGATCTGCACTTCGCTGGCGATGATGGCCGGGTCGTCGGGCATCACCGTCCCATAGGCGGACTCAGGCGAGGCAGAGTCTGTCGGGACAGATTCAGCCGTCGGTGAGTCGGTTGCGAGAGGTTCCGTGGCAGGTAAATCCGTTGGAGCTGGCCTGCTCGCCTCGGTCGCTTCAGGGGAAGGCGCACAGGCTGCCAATATCGAATTTGCCGCGACCAGGCTGCCGGTCACAGAGGCGATGAGCTTCAAAGCGTCACGCCGTGATATGCGTCCCTCCTGGTAATCTTCTGCAAATTCTTCTGCTAGATAACGCTGGAAAAGGTTCATATCGGTCTCCTCTAAAGTAGTGATCCCGGAAACATTCACTTCCCCCGCAAGTCATCAATTTGTCCAAATTTAGCCAGTCGTGTCGATTAAGTCAAGTGGTTTGCAAACGACAGGCACTGAACAGCAAGGTAAAATACGAAAATGGTCTATTTAAATACGCCTCGAAAAGAAACCCCCAAATCCATCGCAGGTGCCAGCCATGTCCCTTTCTGGCTCGATGACCCATCCCGCCCAGCGCCAGAGCCTGAACTTACCGAAAACAGCAGGACGGATCTGCTCGTCATCGGTGCGGGATTCACTGGCTTATGGACTGCGTTGCTCGCGAAGGAGGAAAACCCATCGCGCGATGTCCTCATTTTGGAAGCGGGCGAAGTTGCCACCGGCGCGACCGGACGCAATGGCGGATTCATGGATGCATCCATTACGCACGGTTTCTATAATGGACTGTCGCGCTGGCCAAAAGAACTCCCTATTTTGCTGGCGCTGGGGATTGCCAATCTTAATGATATTGAGTCAGCCATAAAACGTCTTGGGATCGAATGTGACTATCGCCGCACCGGCGATATTGACATGGCGACGGAACCCTATCAGGAAAAAGAGATCAGAGAGGAAATGGAAATCGCTGCACCGTATCGAACTAACTTTGAATTTCTCGATCGGGAGAAGGTTCAGGCAGTCGTCAAATCCCCGATCTTCATTGCAGGACTCAAACGACCTGACTCTGCGCTGGTCAATCCTACGCACCTTGCCTGGGGATTACGCAAAGCCTGTCTCAATCTTGGTGTGCAATTATATGAACACTCCCCGGTCCTAAAACTGGAGGAAGAAAATAGTAACGTGATCGCGTTTACAAAACATGGGCGTGTGCGCGCCTCACGCGTTGCACTCGCAACAAATGCCTTTCCACCACTGCTCAAACGGCTCTCTGATTATGTCGTCCCTGTTTACGATTATGCGTTGATGACTGAGCCCCTCACCTCTGCGCAGCGCGAATCGATTGGCTGGTACGGGCGCGAGGGCATCAGCGATGCAGGCAGGCAGTTCCATTACACGCGTACCACAGCAGATGGACGAATTCTCTGGGGCGGTTACGATGCAGTCTATTATTGGAACAATGGATTTGGCACTCATCTGGAAAATGACTCCGCTTCCTTCGCACGATTAGCTGAGCATTTCTTCCAGACATTTCCCCAGCTCGAAGGGCTTGGCTTCTCGCACGCCTGGGGTGGAGCGATTGACACGTGCTCACGCTTCAGTCCATTCTGGGGAACCGCGCATCATGGAAAGACTGCCTATGTTATGGGATATACGGGTCTTGGCGTCGGCGCGTCACGTTTCGGCGCACGCGTGATATTGGATATTCTTGATGGTCAGAGGACGGAACGAACCGCGCTCGAGATGGTACGCACCAAGCCACTTCCCTTTCCGCCCGAACCTTTACGTTCCCTCGGTATTCGTCTCTCGCGCTGGTCTATGGATCAGGCCGATCGCAATCAGGGCCGCGAGAATCTCTGGCTGCGCGCGATGGATTGGCTTGGGCTTGGGTTTGATAGTTGACGAATCGTCATCGTCCCACCACAAACACGCACACTGAACTTCCATCTTTTCCAATTTTGAAAATTTGCTCAGTCGATTGACCCATCATTTCGTGGAGTAGCGCTTTATCCATCTGGCAAAGTTCAGGATGCTTTTCGATGATCGCGGCATAGGGACAATGACCAAGGACGATGCGCGGCCCCGCCGACCCTGCCTCCCAGCGCGCGTGATAATTCATTTGATTCAATTTTTCGACGATGAGATTTAATCGCCTGGCAACGGGTTGACCTGTAAGATTTGTTTCACCCACGAGGCGCTTGGCTAACGCCTCCATCCTGACGTTCGAATCAGACTCCACTAACAGGGCATTCGCCAACGCTGACAGGTTATCCCCCAACGCCGCGCCTGGAAGCGAATAGACCTTCTCAGGCCGGCCTCTCCCATCACGGCCGCGTACCGAGGCCAATTCCAGGCGCCCATCCGAGACCAAAACTCTAAGGTGATGCCGCACATTCGGCGCGGGCATTTTCAATGCTCGCGAAATTTCGCGAGCAGAGGCCGTGCGTGTTTTATTTAAATATGCTAGGACCTTGTGGCGGGCAGTGATCATTCTATCAGAAGTGCTCCAACCGCCGATTGTGACGGCGTGTTATTCAAAAATTTGTCACAAAAGATAGTATGATTATACTCACTTTCTTAATTTTGTATAAATATTTTTACATAATTGAGTTGACTTTGGAAGTTCAGCGGTTATAATGAACAATTGTGATAGATAGCACCTGAATTGCTAGAAATCCTCTAAAAAGGACAATGATGGAATTCCAAAACTACATCAACGGCAAATGGGTCTCAGGCAGAAGCACGTTTCAGACCATCAACCCCGCCAACGAAGAACTGGTGGCTGAGATTGCCCAGGCTGAGATCTCGGATGTAGATGCCGCGGTCAGCGCTGCAACGGAAGCCTTCAAATCCTGGCGGCTGGTCCCTGCCCCATTGCGCGGCGAAATACTCTATAGAGTGGGCGACATTCTCAAACAGAAAAAAGAAGAACTGGCACGCCTGCTCACCCAGGACATGGGTAAGGTGATCGCAGAGGCACGCGGTGATGTGCAGGAAGCCATTGACATGGCGTACTTCATGGGCGGCGAGGGAAGGCGTCTCCTTGGCTACACTGCGCCCGTCGAAATGCCGAACAAATTCGGGATGGCGATACGTGACCCCGCAGGTGTGGTTGGACTCATCACGCCCTGGAACTTCCCGATTGCGGTCCCTTCATGGAAAATTTTCCCCGCATTAGTCGCAGGCAACACCATCATCTGGAAACCATCGCCGGAGACGCCTGCCATTTCTGCCGCGTTTGTACAAGTCTTTGAAGAAGCTGGTCTGCCAGCTGGTGTATTCAATTTATTGCTTGCGCCAAGTGCGGAACTAGGCAAGGCGCTCGTCGAGCATCCGGATGTGCGGGTTCTTTCGTTCACTGGCTCAACAACAACTGGACGCGCCATTGCCGAATCTGCAGGACGACTCAACAAAAAGTTATCACTGGAAATGGGCGGCAAGAACGCCATCATTGTTTTGGATGATGCGAATATAGAACTTGTCACGGACGCGACACTCTGGGCCGCGTTCGGCACCAGCGGACAGCGCTGCACGGCTGCAAGCAGGTTGATCGTGCAAAAAGGGATTTCGAAAAAAGTCAAGGAGGCACTGGTTGAACGGACGAAGACTCTGAAACTTGGTAATGGTCTTGAAGAGACCGTGCAGATCGGCCCGGTCATTAATAAAACGGCATTGAACCGAATCCACAATTATGTGCAGATCGGGCAGAATGAGGGCGCGCGGGCGCTCGTCGGTGCGTCGGTGGCAAATGTAAACGGGAAGGGTTTCTTCTATAGCCCTACTTTATTTGACGGAGTCACGCCCGGGTCCACGCTTGAGGCGGAAGAGATCTTTGGTCCGGTGCTCTCGATCATTGAAGTTGACTCGCTTGAGGAAGCCATCGAAGTCAACAATCGTTCGCAGTATGGATTATCAACATCCATCTTTACACAGGATGTAAACCTCGCTTTCACTGCCATGCGCGATATCTTCAGCGGCCTGGTTTACATCAATCACGGCACTACCGGTGCGGAGATCCAGTTCCCATTTGGCGGAGTGCGCGGCACAGGCAACGGACATCGTGAAGCAGGCCAGGCCGCCTTGGAAGTGTTCACCGAATGGAAATCCATTTATGTGGACTATTCAGGCAAACTGCAACGCGCACAGATTGATAATCGCGAAGAAGAAACATAAATGACGAAGAAAGACATTTATCTGATGCTTGCCATCCTTGGTTTCGTGGCTCCTTATTATTTCTTTCTTCAGTTGCCTGGCGAAGATGGATTCAATATGGCTTTGCTGATCCAGCAGGTTTCTGCCAGCAGCTTACTCAGCGGTATTGCCATGGACCTGATGGTTTCTGTAATCGTATTTTGGACTTATATGTTCGCAGAGGCAAATAAATTACAGATGAAAAACTCATGGCTTTATGTATTGGCATCTTTGACCGTAGGCCTTTCCTTTGCTCTACCGCTCTTCCTATATTTCAGAGAGCGTAAACTGGAAAACAAATGACATTGAACTGGGAATCTACGTATGCCATCGCTTTAGAGCTACGCAGGCAGCATCCCGAGACAAACGTCGAAGATGTAACCCTGGGTCAGATTTACAACTGGACCCTGCAACTATCGGAATTCGAGGATGACCCGTCGCTTGCAAACGACGACATCCTTTACGCAATCTATCAAGACTGGTTCGAGGAGCACATCAATGGATAATGAAAAACTTAGTTTGCCTGGATACAACATACCAGAAGATATCCAGAATGCGGTGGCCGTCACCACGCTTGACCGCTTGTACAACTGGGGACGGCGTTCCTCTGTCTGGCCGCTCATGTTTGGTCTTGCGTGCTGCGCCATCGAAATGATCGTCGCACAGACTGCCCGGTACGATATGGCTCGCTTCGGCATGGAAGTGATGCGCCCCACCCCGCGCCAGGCAGATGTTATGATCGTCTCTGGCACGGTTACCAAGAAGATGGTTCCAGCCGTCATTCGGCTCTACAATCAAATGCCTGAACCCAAATACGTTGTGGCGATGGGCGCGTGCGCCTCAAGTGGAGGCCCGTTCAAGGAAGGCTATAACGTCGTCGCGGGCATTGACAAATTCCTGCCCGTGGATGTTTATATTCCCGGTTGCCCTCCAACCCCCCAGGCCCTGATCGCGGGCATGATCAAACTGCAGGAGAAGATTGATAAGGAATCGATCAGGAAAGTGCGCTGGTACCGAAAGGGTGCAGACAGCGTGGAAGTGCCCGTGCCGATCCTGGGTCCTGATCTGATTGACCCGCGCCGCAACGCAGAGATCAAGGCCGCCGCGGCAGCCAAGGAAGGATAACGCCATGACTACACCGCTGCAAACCTCAACCATGGATCTGGGTGCGCGTTTCCCAAATGTCGTCTCCGCTGACACTCGTCCCGGCTACAAAGGCTGGATTGTCGCCAAAGAGAATCTTGTCGAAGTCGCAAGCGTGCTTCGCGATGAACTTGGTTATGATTTGCTTTCCAGCGTCACAGCTGTGGATTACTTTCCAGACAACAAAATGGAAGTGGTCTATCACGCATATAAGACAACCGGCGGACCCGGATTAGTATTTCGTGTCCAGGTGCCACGCGAAGACCCAATTGAAGTCCCATCACTGATTAATGTGTGGGCCGGCGTGGACTTTCAGGAACGCGAAGCCTGGGATCTGCATGGAATTAGATTTACGGGTCATCCTGACCTGCGCCGCATCTTGATGTGGGAAGGTTATGAGGGCCATCCTCTTCGCAAGGATTGGAAAGAGCCCTTCTATGAGGAAGAGACGAAGCCGTTCAAAAGCCGCTGGCCTGATGGTCAATTCTTCCTGGCCGAAGAAAAGAATCCTTTGCACGATAACTTGAAGTTCCCCCAAAATTTCGACCCTGAAAAATGGATTCCTGAGGGCAAGGCATTGCTCTATGGCTCACTGGCGCGCTATA
>DASWKT010000157.1:0-6853 GCA_036396515.1 Anaerolineales bacterium
TGATAAAGACTTAATACTATTATGCGCCCCTCACTAAATCATTGCGTGCGCAATGACAACTTTGCGATATACTCTAAATATGCCTCGCGAACGGATTGGTCTTTTTGGCGGCACATTCGACCCACCGCATATCGGTCATCTCATTCTGGCATCCGAAGCACAGTATCAACTGGAACTCACCCGTTTACTATGGACCCTTACACCGGAACCTCCCCACAAACAGGATCAACCGATTACACCCATTGAACATCGCCTTGCGATGGTGAATCTCGCGATCGCAGATAATCCATCCTTCGAGCTTTCGCGCCTCGAGCTGGATAGACCGGGCCCACACTATACATTGGATACGATCAAATTGGTGGCGGAGCAAAATCCAGATGCAGAAATTGTCCCGGTCATCGGCGGCGACTCACTACATGATCTTCCCACCTGGCATCATCCGCAGGAACTGCTCTATGCGGCTCATTGGATCGGCGTGATGCGCCGTCCGGGCGAATCCGCAAACCTTGAGGAGCTGGAACGCGAATTGCCCGGGATCAGTTCAAAGGTTCATTATGTGGATGCGCCGCTTCTCGAAATTGCCTCGCGCGAGATCAGGAGCCGCATCGCAGACGGGCGGATATTCCGTTATTATCTTCCAGACCCTGTATACCACTACATCAACCAGCATCATCTCTATCATCAATCCAACCCTAGCGCTGAGCTGTCATCCTGACTGGCGAAGCCGTGTCGAAGGGCTGCCAAAGCGTCGTAAATCCCAAATCCGAAATCGATCATGCCGTTACTCTTTGACTCGCTCTTTTCCTCTGTCGCGCTTAGCCACCTAATGGTGGATATTTTTAACAGCAGCCGCCCTGTGTTATTGACATATCTCGGCTTGACCGAAACACAGATCGCATGGATCTCAACGATCTACATTTGGGCCTCTGCACTCACGCAACCGTTCTTTGGCTGGTTGTCAGACCGCGTGGGACCGCGCTGGCTGGCGGCTGGCGGTGTTTTGTGGATGACGATCTTTTTTGCGGGGACAGTGTATGTACCCGGCGCAGGTGGATTACTTTGCCTGATCATCGCCGGGCTCGGTTCTTCCTCCTTTCATCCTGTTGGCACCGTCCAGGCCACCCTGCAGGGACGCAGCCGAATGGCAGGTCGTGAAACGACCGCGACTTCGCTCTTCTTCATGGCTGGTCAAATGGGACACTTCGTTGGCCCTGTCATCACGGGTTTGATCCTGGCACGATTGGGATTGCCCGCACTCGTAATCCTGCCAATTGTTTCGATCCCAATCGGATTTGCATTGGCATACCAATTACGCGCCAATCATCCACACCCCAGACCGGTGCATGGAGATGACAGGGTTCGTTTGCAGGCGGGGGTGGGTTTCATCCTCCTGCTTGCAATTGTAGCCACCTTGCAATCATGGTCGCAGGCAAACATGATCAACTTTGTGCCAAAATACATTAAAGACCTGGGGTTGGGCGCGGCGACCTATGGAAATATTGCCGGTTTATTCATGGGCGGTTCGGCACTGGGCAATGTGATCGGCGGCCATTTCGGAGACCGGTACACCAAACGCAAGGTTGCAGCGGCGGCATTGTTATTTGCAGCGTTGCCGATCTACATTATGAGTCAAATTGGATGGTCGCCCTGGTTGTATGTGTTGATTCCACTGGCAGGCGCCTGCACAGGCTCCGTCCATAGCATCATGGTCGTCCTCGCGCAACGGATCATTTCAGGCGGTATGGCTTTGGCTTCGGGGTTGATCCTTGGCTTTATTTTCTCGGCAGGTGCCCTGGGAATGTTGATCACGGGGCCATTGGCTGAGAATTACGGCTTCCCCACCGTGCTCGTTATGACAACCGGCTTGGTTCTTCTTGCTTCTCCGCTGGCCTTAATGCTGAGGGAGAAGACTGCAAGTTGGAACGATCAACTCAAAAACAAGTGACAATCGTCACCCATACATTCCTCGAAAAATTCCTGTACCGAAAATTATATATAATTTATAATCATGAGCATCGCTAAAGGTGCTGCATGTCTACTAACCCCCTGCTACACGAACAAACTGAACTCATTCAGAAAAGGCCTCTTAAGGAGGACATCTTTGATGTATTACACGGAAAGATCATCTCAGGCATGTACCAACCAGGTGACTGGCTAAGGCAGGAGGAAATCGCCACACAACTTGGCGTAAGCATGACGCCCGTGCGGGAGGCGCTGGATTTACTCGTCTCGGCCGGACTTGCAGAACGTGTGCCCTATCGCGGCGTGCGCGTGCGGGAAATGTCGACAAAGGATGTGGTGGAGGCGTATGGTTTGCGCCTGATCCTCGAAGCAGAGATCGCGCGCGAGGCGACAAAGAATATCGCGCCTGAACAACTGGCGGGCCTCGAAGCCATGCTGGATGAGATGAAAACGCATGAATCGTTGGAAGCAGTATCTGATGCGCGGCAATTGAGTCGTGAATTTCATTCAGCTATCGCAGAAGCGTCGAGAAATGATCTGCTGATCAAGTTATATGCTGTCGTAGCAAACGCATTTCCTGACTGGCTCTTGTATGAAGCATTGTTCCGAAAGCCAGAATTGCTCGCCGACAGCATGGCACGTACCCATCAGGAGCATATCGCCATTGTAAATGCACTCAAGGAAGGGAATACAGATAAAGCTGTGCAAAAGTCCATTGAGCATGTGATGGAATCGGGCAGATGGCTGGAGGAATACCGCGACATACCCGCCGGATTATTGCGCGAAAAAGAAGAGCATGTGTTCTTCTTAACGAAGAAAACAAAGAAATAAGGAGATTGCATTATGTCAGAAGAACTTTATAAGGAAATGGCACAAAGCATCATAGATGGCGAGAAGGAAATAGCAATTGAGCTTGCAGAAAAATCCATTGAATTGCAAATGCATCCATTGGACACGATCACAAAAGGCTTTGTAGTTGGCGTCAATTACATCGGTGACCAGTTCGGCAAAGGGGAAGCTTTTTTGCCCGAGCTGGTGATGGCAGGCGAAGCGATGAAAGCCGCGGTCGCCACACTGGAACCTGAGTTGCTCAAGCTTGGTGAAGCGCGTGAAGTGATGGGGCGCGTGGTGCTTGCAACTGTGGAAGGTGATATTCACGAGATCGGTAAGACCCTGGTCGGCACCATGCTCAGCGCTTCGGGCTTTGAGGTCTATGACATCGGCGTGGATGCCCCCGCTGAGAAGATCATCGGCAAGGCGCTCGAAGTGGACGCGCAACTCATCGGCATGAGTGCGTTGCTGACAACCACAATGGTCCGCCAGCGGGAGGTGATCGAAGAGCTGGATAAAGAAGGTCTGCGGCCGCGCATTCAGGTGATGGTTGGTGGGGCTCCGATCACACAGGATTGGGCTGCAAAGATCAAAGCCGATGGCACCTCCGAAGATGCAGTCGGCGCAGTGAAACTGGCAAAGCAGTTGCTCGGAAAAGAATAACGACAGGGATCAACGATGAGAGAGTGGAGATATAGTTCCTCGGGAGGGCGCTATGTCGAAAAATATCAAGTCAATCAGTAATCCGAAGTTAAAGCTTGAAGTCTTAACAACTGAAGAAGTCAAGAAGATACACGAAGCCACATTATGGATCATTGAAAATGTCGGGGTGCGCTTCCCATCGAAACGGGCGTTGGAAATCTGGGAAGCCAATGGCGCAATGGTGGATCGCGACAAGAAAATCGTGCGGGTGAAAGGCGATCTCATCGAAGAGGCGTTGAAGAAATGCCCGCCGGCTTATTCACTGGCCGCGCGTGACCCGCAGCAGGACCTGTCACTGGATGGAAATCACGTCTATCTCGGAACGGACGGATGCGGCGTGGAGGTGATCGATATCCACACGGGTCAAAAACGGACCTCGTGCCTGAGCGATGTTCAAGACATCGCCCGCGTGGCTGACGCGACGGAGGAGGTCGCGTTCCATTGGGTCGCTGTCTCCGCGCAGGATGCACCTGTGGAGGCGCGGGGGTTGCACGAGATCAAAGCCGTTTGGGAAAACTCCACCAAACACGTACAAACCGAAAGCATCTATAACATTCACGAGGCCAAAGCCGCGCTGGAAATGGCCGCGTGGATCGTAGGCGGGAAGGATAAGTTGCGCGAGCGACCAGTGCTGTCCCTGATGCAATGCACGGCTCCCCCACTTGGGCATGACGGCGGCAGCCTGGATGCAGCCTTGATCGCGGCGGAGCATGGTATCCCGACAGGATTCATGACCATGGCATCCTGCCTGACAACAGGTCCCGTAACAATGGCCGGCAACCTTGCTGTTGGCAATGCGGAAGTGATCGCCGCGACCGCGTTATTGCAGCTGGCTTATCCTGGCGCACCAGTCTTCTATGCGGCGGCACAGACCGCCTCCGATTTACGCTTAGGATCGTACACAGGCGGCGGACCGGAAGATTATCTTTTCGGTGCGGCTACCAATGTGCTGGCAGACTTTTACAACATCCCACTTTCCATGGGTTCATTCGCAACCGGTGCGAAGGAACCAAACTGGCAAGCCGGCATTGACGGCAGTTTATCTACATTCATGGCGAGTATTGTCATGTCCGATATGCTTCTTGGATGTGGCTTCTTGCATGGCAGCCGCATTTGGTCGTATGCAGAGATGATGATGGATTGCGAGATCTTCTCCATTATCCACAAGATGATGCAAGGCATTGTGGTGGATGAGGAAACTCTCGCACTAGAAGCGATTGCCAGCGTCGGCCCGGGTGGACATTACCTTGCGCAGAAACATACCCGCAAACACATGCGCGACCTCTTTCTGCCACAGTTTATGGATCGCCGTCCGTATAGCGAGTGGGAAACGAAGAAAGATGATGCCCGCGATTGGGCTACAGCCAAAGCACGCAAGATACTTTCGGAACACTGCCCTGAAGCACTCGACCCGAAAATCAGTGCCGAGATGAAAAAGATTATCCAGAGTGTTGAAAAGTAAATGTGATCTCTGCTCGACCCTCTTCAATAAGAAGCGAGAAATTGCTCAAAGGATTCGAGGTCTAGGATGCAACCAAAACTTTCCTTATTAACAGATGAGCTCATTCAACGCATTCTGGATGAGGCCTTTCAGCTCATGCTGAAACCAGGTATCAAAGTCCAAAATGCAGAAGCGCGCGAGCTGCTTGCTTCAGCAGGCGCGCAGGTGGATGAAGAATCGTTCGTAGTCAGAGTCCCGGAGCAAATCGTCCATAAGGCGCTGGAAACGGTTCCTCGCCAATTCCATCTCTACGATTACGAGGGCAATCCCAAGGTCCAGTATGGAGGCGATGCGGTTCACTTCGACCCGGGTTCTTCGGGCATCACCATCCTTGACCCTGAAACCCTCGAGCACAAAGATGCGACAACACCCGACCTGATCCGCATCCTCAAGATCACCGAGCAGATCCCACAATATGACGCGCAATCCACAGCACTGGTCTGCACCGAAGTCCACAGGGACATCCAGGATTTGTATCGCCTGTATCTGGTGATGCTTTATTCGAAGAAGCCCATCGTAACCGGTGCGTTCACCAACCAGACGGTCCACCACATGATCGAGATGCTGGCAATCTTCGCTGGCGGAAATGATGCCCTGCGCGAAAAACCGCGCGCGATCTTCGACGTCTGCCCATCTCCTCCGCTCATCTGGAGTAACTTCGGCGCGGGCAACCTCATGACACTGGCGCGCGCCGGCGTGCCTGCTGAGATCGTTTCCATGCCGCTGGCTGGCGCGGCGGCGCCCGTCACATTGGTTGGTGCGATCACGCAGCACGCTGCGGAGTGTCTCGCGGGAATCACCATTCATCAACTTGCGCATGTAGGTTCACCCATTGTATGGGGTGGCGCGCCCTCTATTTTCGATATGCGCAAGGGAGGCACACCGATGGGCGCGGTGGAGACTGCAATGATAGATAGTTCCTACGCGCAGGTTGGCAAATCCCTTGGCCTGCCTACGCACACTTATCTCGGCGCAACCGACTCAAAAGTTGTCGATGTGCAAGCCGGACTCGAAAGTGGCGTAGGTGCGATGATCGGTGCATTAAGTGGCATAAACATGATCTCCGGTTCGGGGATGCTCGATTCGCTTACCTGTCACAGCCTCGAAAAACTTGTCATCGATGCAGAAGGCGTTGCCATGGCAAAGCGTATGTTGGATGGGATAAAGATCCATACTGAAACGCTTGCCACCGGTTTTTATGAGGGAATCAATTTCAAGGGCGGCGACTTCCTCAAGCAAAGGATCACGATGCAGTTGTTCCAGAAGGAACAGCACATGCCAAGCGCGATCATCGATCGCGACTCTGTCCGCGGCTGGAAAGCATCCGGCGGATTGGATACCTTTGGCCGTGCCCGACAGCGCGTGGAAGGACTTCTCGCTTCGTATACAAAGCCGGAACTTGATCCCGTTAAAGTGGCCGAACTCCACGCCTTTGTGCTTGATCTCGCCAGACAGGCTGGCATGGACACCTTGCCTTCTAGGGCCAGCGCCTCTAAAATAGGGTAAAACTGGGTATCCGGAGGAGGAGCAAGGCCCAAGCAGGGATGGGAAGCGCTTGAAGAACATTTCAGCAAAGAGACTGAGCCACGCAAGGAGCGGACGAAGGAAGACAAGTTGATCGATATTATAGCCATCGCCAGTTGTGGGGTCAGTGGGGGTGCGGAAGGGTGGGTGGATATTGAATTGTAGGGCAAAAGCAAACAACCCTGGCTGAGAACGTTGCTTGAAGTCCCCGACGGGATCCCTGCGCATGCTCCTTTTGGGAGGGTCTTGGCGTTGATCGATGCCCAGCAATTTCAAGTTGTTTTTGAGGAATGGGTTTGGGCTGTGAACGAAATTCTTCAAGGACAAATTATC
>DASWKT010000158.1:0-8473 GCA_036396515.1 Anaerolineales bacterium
AACTGTAATAGGATATGACGTGGATATTCTTGGACGCTTTGCCGAAACCTTGAACCCGGATGAAACAGAGATCCTGACCCACCTGCGTAGGTTTATCGAATGGCACGTTGGCTCTGCTAAAGATTTTGTTCCCAGCAGTAATGACGATGTAGCCCTGCGTACTTACCTCATGGAACTGAAGATGAGTGGCGTGAGCGTCAGGAGTCGGCGCGAGCAGATGGCCTCATTGCGACGTTTTTACGATTGGGCTGAAAGCGCTGGTTTCCTCCCCGATTATCATCCATTTGATGAGTTCAGCATTGACCGCCCAACCCTGACGCGCGAACAAATCCGGCGGCGAAAAGAGATCTTTTCAGGCTCTCCCGAGGAACGCGAGATCGCACGATTGCGCGCTTTGAATGGACTTGCGGAGCAACTCAATCGCTCTTCAGATATGCAAACGACCCTCACCGCCGCGCTCGAGACACTCCTGTCTCTGATGAGCCTGGAAACTGCCTGGGCGTTCCTGCTTCCAAGCGCGATTGGTTCATCCGACTTTGTATCAGTTTCCTCATCGGACAGGTTTGCGCTTGCAGCGACTTCCGGCCTGCCGCCTGGCCTGGAACAGAAGGATCGTCACTACCTTAAGAATCCAAAGCTATGTCATTGCCAGTCTGTGATGCTAGATGGGCATTTGAAACGAGCCGTTAACGTGGTGGAGTGTACGCGCTTGCTGGAAGCCGCCCAGGACAATGGCGATAACCAGGGATTGCTGTTCCATGCCAGCGTACCCATCATCGCTTCGGGCCAACCCCTTGGCATCCTAAACGTCGCAACCCAGGATTGGCAATTTTTGACGGCCGCCGATCTGCAATTGCTCTCCGCGGTTGGTGCACAAGTAGCAGTTGCATTGGAACGTGCCCGCCTCTTCGACGTAACTGTTGCGCAAAGACTGCGCCTCGAACATGAACTCAAACTGGCCCGTGAAGTCCAGTACAGCCTCCTACCTGACGCGTTGCCCGCAATCCCCGGCTTCAGTCTCGCAGCTGATTGGCGCTCAGCACTCGAGATGGCGGGAGATTTCTATGATATTTTCCCGTTGCCAGATGGACACTGGGGAATCATTGTTGCGGATGTCTCGGACAAGGGCGCGGCCGCGGCCATGTATATGGCAATGACGCGTAGTTTGATCCGCACCAGCGCGGCGAATTATGCCGGCCCAGCCGGGGCATTGAAGGATGTCAATCAACAGCTCCTGGCGCATTCGTCCTCCGACATGTTCGTCACCGTGTTCTATGCTCTATTGGATGCAGAATTGCAGAAGATCACCTATACAAATGCGGGACAAAACCCACCACTTCTGAGACGGGCCAGTGGCGGGATCGAAAAGTTGGCGCGCACTGGCATGGCGTTGGGCGTGATTGAGGAACTCGCGCTGACCGATGCCAGCCTTACACTCTCAGCGGGGGATGTGCTGGTGATCTACACGGATGGCGTTACAGATGCACTTAATTCGCACGGGGAGGAATATGGCCTGGCCCGCTTGATTGAAGCGGTGACGAGCGCTCCTCCTTCAGACGCAGCGCTGCAACTCACTCACCTCTCGAGTCACTTAGCCACATTTACAGCCGACACGCCCCCCTTTGATGATATTACTTTCTTCATCGCAGCCAAAGAGTAAGGCATCCACGCCACGAATCGGTGGACGCGCCATTAATCTGTTTTGATCGAAAGTTTATGTTTCTTGAAAATCATTAGGGGTGGGAGCTTGAATTGTGGGACACGGTCACTGGACCAGGTTGCTTTAGGTGCCATGACGAGTCCACAAAGCAGGATCAACGCGCGGTCGTAATTGACGCGCCAGCCTGCGAAATCACGCCAGGCTTGTTCACGATCCGCTTTAATGGGCAGTCCTGCCGCGGAAAGCTGGTCAATTAATTCATCAAATTCATGCCGTTCAACGCAGATTGGTGCCGCGGGAAAATGCGGGTCCTGTGGGTTGGGGATATCAAAGTAGTTCGCAATCTGACGGAACGTTAGAAATCCCGCGCGGATGCAGAGTGCGGCGGATGCCTCATAGGGAATCTCTATGGCCGAAAGTGTGATAGCCGCGGCGTCAAGAACCGTCCCTCCAGCGGTGACCCACGAATTCTCGGGCCGCGGCGACCGAAAAAAAACCAGAGCGGGGAGCGTGGTGTGGCTTTCTTCAACATCGGCAAACCAGGCCTCCCAGGTTTTCCAGTAATCTGAGAGTTTCTCCAATCCATGAATGCGGTTGAAGCGCAGGAGCATTTCCAGCGCGGAGGGTGGACTTCCAGCGCGCACTTCCAGCATGTTTACAACCTGTTCGCGCCGTGAAAAAGCCGAATACATGGTGGGCAGATACGCAATCAACAAGCCCACGAGCATCAAACCCAGCATGGCTTCTGTAAACGCAAACATAGTCACCACCGGAGTTTTGGAAATGTCAAACCCAAGCGTAAACAGGGATGATCCGCTCAGCCGAAAAACTGCAAAGAGATCCCCCACATCCAGTGCCCAATACATGGCAGCATACCCGATCAAGATCAGGAGGTACCAGGTGGGCAGAAGAAGCATCAATCCAATCGGCGCATAATACGCCATGATAGTATCGCGGCGGCGATAGGTCTTGACGAAATGCAAAATAAAGTCGATGATGCGTCGCAACAATCCAAACACAATGCGATTGAGCTGGCTGCGCGCGGCGCGCGGCAGGACAAATGTTGAGAGCGCCGAGGAGAGTGTAAGGATGACAATTAAAAGTCCAACAGCAAAGGCGAGATAATGGCTAACTGGTCCTGGAGTAAACATGGGCGGGATTATAAAGCAGGAAATACAGGAATACGAGCCTGGCGCCTGGCGGCAGTGCTATACTTATTGCAATGGAAATAACAGACAAAGGTACTTGAACATCCATAAGAGGTATTTATGAATAGGAGTACTGTCCTTCGGGCAGGTTTCGGCATCTTCATCTTCGTGATCGGAAACCTTCAAGCCTGGGACTCCGGTGTGCCGAAGGCCGGCCTATTGATCGTACTGCTTGTCAGCCTGGCGATTGCCCTGCCCCCTGTTGCACTGCTCGTTCCTTTGAGGCGGCCCCACTTTCTGGGCACATTCGCACTCTCCTTTATCCTGCTCGTTGTAGCGCGACTGATCTCCCCCATTCCACTGCCCGGTCTCTTTCTCGTTCTTATCCCCGCGATGATGGGACTCATCTTCACAGGCATCTTCAATCAGGAGACCGAAGGTTCACCGGGACGCTAACCAAACAAAAATTATCGCTTATTTTGGCAGTGACAATAGGAAAATTGCATGAAAAACATGATGAGTAAAAAGCAATTGGAGCGGGTGCGCCGCATTTGTTCCGCACTGCCTGAAACGACGGAAAGGCTCTCGCATGGCGAACCCACTTTCTTTGTTCACAACAAGGTGTTTGTTATGTTCGCGGACAATCATCACAACGATGGTCATATCGCCGTATGGCTGCCCGTACCATCTGGTTTGCAGACCACATTAATAGAAACTTCACCCGAGACCTACTTTAGGCCGCCATATGTCGGAGTACGCGGCTGGGTGGGCATTGAGCTGGATCGTATAAGTGAAAAAGATTTGACTTTCCATATTCAGGTAGCCTGGGAACTTATTGCGCCGAAACGATTATTGTCGAGGAACAGAGCAAATAATGATCCCACAAAACCATCTCAAAAGCGGAGCAGCCAATCAATTATGCGCCATTGACATTATACATAAGGTACGCATTATTGAATTTCTTAATCCAAACTGTTGGAGATCACACGTGTGGAAGTTCTTCAGTGAGGCATCATCCAAATGAAAATACTTTCTAGGCTCTCCAGGGTTATGGCAATTATAGCTATCATCTGGGCCATCGCCGCAGCAGTGTATCTCTTGGCATTCGCCACTGCAACCACCGAAAGCGTGGAAATGAGCGGGACACCCCATCAGCCCCCCGTCACGACTCGAACCGTAGAGCAAGTCCTCTTTGTCATCTATGCAGGCACAACTGCCGTTGCTGCTGTCATCCTATTCAGCTCTTTACTGATCTTTGGAGCTGTTTTTGCCTGGAAAGCAGCCTTGTTGCCTGCTGGAGTTATCTCAATGCTTGCCCTTGTCGCTACATATATCACAGGCTTCACAATCGGTGGATTCTACTTTCTGGGAGTAATCGCTCTTTGCATATCTACTCTCTTGGCATCTGTGGCAGCGCGACGCCGCGACTCTGCGAATCTGTAAATAGTTAATGCTCATTGCATTGCGTCTCAAATAGGAAAGGAGACCATCTCAATGTCAAGCGAAGAGTACAAACTTGATGCCACACGTTCTCACGTGCATCTCAGCATCGTTCAATGGACTGCATCGCCTCGATATCCCGAGGCGCTTCGGCGCGTTTATCGGTACAAGCCGTTGATCGGCGGCAGTTGGCAGGGGGTCATTCCACAGCAGGATATCCTCATGGGTGTTCTGGAACTCGCGCCTGGTGCCACTTATGCTGCACACGCGCACCCTGCTCCGGAGATTTACTACGTGATGAGCGGCACAGCGCGCTGGACAGTAGGCGACGAGACGTTTGATGCAAAACCGGGAACTGCCATATATCACGCCCCGAACGCGCTGCATCGGATGATTAACACCGGCGATGAAACCCTGCGCGTATGCTGGATGTGGTGGGCTCCAGATGGAAATCGTGAAGTATTGAATATCGGCTCGAAACTTCTCGAGCCGGTTCCTGAACAGCCAGAGAGTGCAAAGTTCCCAAGCAATGACCATGTTTAACGAGCGTGTGCAATGAAAGCTATGAGGCATTAATGTCCACATTCACTCATGCTCGCGGCTTCATTCCCTGGAACAAAGTGGATCCCTGGCTAAAAGGCTTTCGCTCCATCTGGGTAAGCACCACTCGCCCCGATGCACGGCCGCATGCTGTTCCGGTATGGTATCTGTGGGATCGAGAGCATATCTACTTTACATCAAGCAAAAGCACTCAAAAGGCGAGAAACCTTGCGAAACAGTCTGAGATCGTGGTGCACGCTGGGGACGGGGATGATGCGATCATTCTAGAAGGGAAAGCTGTCATCGTGACTGACTCGGATGAATGGATCCAGGTAAACAATGACTATATGGCGAAATACGTTGACCCGCACAGTGGCGCAAAGGCGACCATCGTAGAAACAGACAATCTCTATCGTGTGGAGGTGAAGCGCATCATGTGCTCGGAGTATGGCGTGGTTGCCACACGTACCGATTGGAGACAAGAAGCAATGAGCGAAGGCGGTCAAGTTGAAAGATGAAACCCTCTTCCAACGCGGAACAACGTATGTCCGCCGCATGCAGCTTGCGCCCGGCGAGGCCATGCCTTGGCATCGCGACCCTTTTCATCGGGTAACTGTGGTTCTGCACGGGGATGCGCTTGCGATTGAATACCGCGACGGCACTGAGAGCCAGCGCTTTGCCGTCACGCCCGCGCAGGTTGATTGGGATGAGCCAACCGACCGGGTTCACCGTGGCGTCAACGTCGGCGAAGGCCCCTACGTAGAGATTACCATCTTCTTTCTCGACCATCCTGATGATGTGCCTCAACCGAAAGAAGAATAGACGGGCGCGGAGACCTAGTCTGTTTTCTGAGCGGATTATGAATAGGCGTCTCAACAACTGACAAACTTGTCAGCAATAGATTGCGGGTCAGCGAGTAAAATGGTACGTAGGAAAGGAAATTCAGAAAAGTGTGGTCTTTGATTATCCGATCAAGTAATGAAGATCGCCGCGAACACATAATAAAGTCGGGGCGTAATGTTCTCGGACGAAGGACCGATAATGACATCATCCTACAGGACGGTGCTGCATCGGGCTATCACGCCGAGATTCATTATGACCAGACATATGACACAATTACAATTCGGGATCTTGAAAGCACTAACGGCACATATGTCAACGGCAAGCGGATACACAAAGCTCAAATCCTATACCACGAAGATAATATTCGTATAGGAGTCTGCTTAATCACCTTAATTTCTTCAGAAAAACAATCTCCCGATAAACCATCTACCGTCCAGGCGCGTACCAAAGTAACAAGTGAATTGATCCTGGAATCTGTTGATAATTATGGTGTTTTGCTCCATGAGGTTGGGCAGCGGCTGGTCAATATGCCGGATCTGGATAATGCGCTATTTGAAATCACTGAATTGATCAAACGCATGATGGGATCTGAAGAGTGCCAGGTAATATTGGCTGATGATTTTGACAAACTGGAGGAAATGGGAATTCCGGCTTCGGTTGTTCAAGCGACGGTCAAGAATCAGTCTGCAAATGTATTTTCAAATGATTCTGAGGAATCCTCCGAAGGAAAGGATAATATCTCGCCAACGGCTCAGTCAATATTGCTAGTGCCGGTTCTGATCGACGGGGATGTCGTTGCACTAATCTTCTCGAGAAAATCCGGACATTCTTCATATTCCTTCCACAACAGTGACCTTCAATTGGTTTTGGCCGTCAGCAACCAGGTCGCAATGTCAATCCAGCGACATCAGATCGAGGGAAAATTACGACACACTTCTAATCACGATGCGCTTACAGATCTTCCTAATCGGAGTTTGTTCCTTGATCGGCTTGGTGATTCAATTGCTAACGCCAAGCAACAAAAAGGAACTGAATTTGCCGTCCTCTTTTTTGATATTGATGATTTCAAGATTGTCAACGATAGTCTCGGTCACGTCGTTGGAGATAAACTGCTTGTTGCACTGGCTGATAGATTAAGACATAACGTCCGAAAAATTGATACTGTTGCCCGAACTTCAGTCATATCGCGCTTCGGTGGGGACGAATTTGCCATTCTTCTCGATGATATTAAGGAAAGCCAGTTTGCTTTGGCCGCTGCGACCCGGCTCAAGGAGCTCATGGCAAAGCCCTATAAAATCGATGGGAAGGAGATCTTTGCTGCGGTGAGTATTGGCGTGGCAATGAGCACCCATGAATACGAACAACCGGAAGATATATTACGAGACGCCGATATTGCAATGTATCGGGCGAAGGAACTGGGAAAAGAGCGTGTTGAGGTCTATGACAAGACCATGCATGCCCGTATTCTAAGGCGAATGCGTATTGGAAATGCCCTCAGGCAAGGTGCCCTCGAAAAAGAATTTCGATTACATTATCAACCCATCATTGCGTTGCAGGATGGACGCATCGTCGGACATGAGGCGCTTATACGCTGGTACACTCCCGACGGAGGTATTCTAGAGCCGGACGATTTCTTGGATGCAATGGATACTGCCGGACTTTTATATAAAACTGATCACTGGGTCCTGCAAAATGCAAGCCTGCAGGAAGTTGAATGGCACAACCAGTTTCCAAGCGATCCACCTCTCTTTATCTCAGTGAATATTTCCGCAAGGTATTTCAAACATCCCAACCTGGTCGACGATATCAATCAAGTGCTTCAAAAAACAAGGCTGGATCCAAATCGATTGTGGTTGGAGATCACCGAAAAAGTCAGTGCTGCAGATGATGAATCTGCGATCATAATACTGAAAAAGCTGCGCTCGATGGGAATTCGAATTAGTCTTGATGATTTTGGCACCGGATATTCCGCATTGAATTATCTGGCCCGATTTCCAGTTGATGCACTGAAGATAGACAAATCATTCATAAAAATGATAGGGGTCCAAGAAGAGAGCCTAAAAATAATTGAGATGATAAAGGCACTTGCGGATCATTTAGGATTAATTTTGATTGCGGAGGGAGTGGAGGATGCAAAGCAAATACATTTCCTCCGCTCCATCAATTGTGAATATGCACAGGGTTTCTATTTCGCAAAGCCATTGGATTCCCAGTCAGCAACGAGTCTTCTTGCAAAAGGGCTACACTGGTGACGACGACCCAAGCAATCCATGCGGTCTTAGCCAGGGTCACAACAGGAGCAATTCATGATGGCAAAAAGAATACAGACGGTAACAGGCCCGGTGGATGTTGACTCGCTGGGTTTGATCTTGCCGCACGAGCATCTTTTTACAGACCTGCGAGGCCCACTGATTCCTGACTATGCCCAGGCTGAACCGGAAGCAGTAGAGCGCGTATTGGAACCCCATCTGGCCGAAGCATCTGAGCCGGAGTGACCGCTCTGGTGGAATGTTCCACAGTGGGAGTGGGACGGAACCTGACGATATTGAGTAGGCTGGCCGAGATTTCGCCCATACGTATTGTCGCACCGACAGGGGTTTATCGAGAGGCTTTCACTCCGTTATCTCTACGGGAAATCAGCGAGTCCGACTTAGCCAATCTGTGGATAACGGAACTGACAGAGGGTATCGAGGGGACTTCCATTCGCGCGGGTTTCATCAAGCTGGCGATGAGCGATGATGGTCCATCGGCACTGGAGATTCGAAATCTGAAAGCGGCGGCTAAGGCGAGTCAAGCAACCGGTGCCATGATCGCAAATCACACCATCGGAGGAAACGTTGCC
>DASWKT010000159.1:0-8602 GCA_036396515.1 Anaerolineales bacterium
GCCTTTTTCGCCAGTCTTTCAGCATCGCCGGCTTTATGCGTGATGCTCACATCCCATTCAATCCCTGAGTCTTTGAGCGCGCTGTTTAACGCCTGCAAAATCGGGCGTCCAACACCGGCCGCCGGATTGATAATCACCTGCAATTTTTTAAACAATCCAGATTCTTCGCTCATGTTCGTTTCCTCAGGTTGAATTTTTCTCAAAACACTCTGGCAAGTTTATTATCGATGGAATTGAACTCGTGCTCGAAGGTCAAAACGAATATGATGGCTGGTTTGAGATCAATGGGTGTGATGGCTGTACAGATCGAGGAAGTGAGTAGTCATTCACGCACTCAGCTTTTGAATACTACGAAATGGCAAAGATTCTGGCGCGGTAAAACCCTCAATGTTTAGATAATAAAAGTGCTGGTTCGTTTTGCAGGTCAGCACTTTTTGTTTAATCTACCTCATGCACGAAGGCAATATTTCAAAGACGCTTTTCATGTTATTGCGTTTCGTCTTCGTTCGGACAAAGAGCCATGTCTTCACTCCTCTCAACACGAGCACTTTCATATCATCGTCGGTTCTTCATAGACCCCGAAAACTTCCTTCATCACTTGAATAATTTCACCCAGCGTTGCATAGGAATGAACCGCTTCCATAAGATAAGGCATGGTGTTCTCTGTGCCTTCCGCTGCGATGCGTAACCTGTCGAGCGCCTGACCCACACGACCGTTATCACGCGTCTTGCGTAGATTTTCTAAACGGTTTACTTGCCTTTCATAACCTTTTGGATCCATTTCAAGAATGGGAATGGTGAGCGGTTTCTTTTCCGCATAGGCATTCACGCCTACGATCTTGCGGATGCCTTGATCTACTTCGCGCTGATAGCGATAGGCCGCATCGGCGATCTCGCTTTGGAAAAATCCCCTCTCGATGGCGGGAATAACCCCACCCAAATCTTCGACGCGATGGAAGTAATCGTACGCCTGCTGTTCGATATGGTCAGTCATTGTTTCGACGAAGAAGCTGCCTCCGAGTGGATCGATCGTGTTCGTCACCCCGGACTCTTCTGCGATGATCTGTTGTGTGCGCAGGGCAATCGTTACTGCATGTTCAGAAGGAAGTGCCAACGCTTCATCCAGGGAGTTTGTGTGCAGGCTCTGCGTGCCGCCAAGGACCGCGGCCAGCGCTTGAATAGCAACACGCACTACATTGTTTTCTGGCTGCTGTGCAGTGAGCGAGACCCCAGCCGTCTGTGTATGGAAGCGTAACAACCATGAACGCGGATCCTTTGCCTTGAATGTTTCGCGCATCTCACGCGCCCAAATGCGCCGCGCAGCCCGATATTTGGCGATCTCTTCAAAAAAGTCGTTGTGTGCGTTGAAGAAGAATGAAAGGCGCGGTGCGAACTCATCGATATCCATGCCGCGCGCGATGCCCCAGCGCACGTATTCCAGCCCGTCGCCAAGCGTGAACGCCAGTTCCTGCGCAGCGGTGGAGCCTGCTTCACGGATGTGGTATCCACTGATCGAGATCGTATTCCATTGCGGCACTTTCTGCGCGCCGAATTCCATAGTATCTACCACAAGTTTCATAGAAGGCTCAGGCGGGAAGATGTATTCCTTCTGGGCGATGAATTCCTTGAGGATATCGTTTTGGATCGTGCCGCGCAATTTATCGGGACTTACACCCTGGTTCTCTGCCGCGGCAATGTACATGGCCCAGATGATTGCGGCGGGCGAGTTGATGGTCATGCTTGTGGAGACTTTTTCAAGTGGAATGCCGTCGAACAAAATCTCCATATCTTTCAATGAAGAGACTGCTACGCCGCATTTACCGAATTCACCCAGCGCTTCGGGCTGGTCGGTGTCGTAGCCCATAAGAGTTGCCAGATCGAATGCCACGGACAGACCCGTCTGACCCTGGCCGAGCAGATATTTGAAGCGCGCGTTGGTTTCTTCGGCTGTGCCGAAGCCCGCGAACATGCGCATCGTCCAGAGCTTGGAGCGGTGCAGCGTCGGGTGGACTCCGCGCGTGAACGGGTACTCACCCGGAAGTCCAAGCGAGGAAGCGTAATCCGAATCTGCCACATCGAGCGGTGTATAGAGTCGGTTGATCGGTTCGGAGGAGGTTGTGATGAATTGATCCGCGCGCTCAGGCACCGAAGATAAAGCTTTTTGTAAAGTGGTCTCCTCCCATTTTTCAAGTGAGTTTTTTAACTCATCCAGTTTCTTTTTATCGTACATGGCTCTCTCCTTTGGCAGGATAATTGCATTATACTTTACTGGTATACTCGCCTCAACAAAGGTAACTTATGCCCCGTTTTGAAATCGATGTTGATCCCTGTGACCATATCACCGCTGACGCCATTGGCAAGCCAGGTCAGCGAGTTTTTTATATTCAAGCCTTTCAGGATCAGCGCACGATCACTGTGATCATTGAGAAGACGCAGCTGCATTCGCTTGCGATTGGGGTAGAGCAATTCCTTTCACAGGTCAGCGAGCAGAACCCGGATCTCTTAGAAGCCTCCGGTGATTATGTGGAAGAGGTGATGCGTATCAACCCGCCCGTAGACCCTCTTTTCCGCGTTGGAGAAATCGGCCTCGGTTTTGACAAGGAACGTGACCTGGTTGTGCTGTTTGCCAAGGAACTGCTGACCGAAGAGGAAGATCCTGAAACTGCCGCGGTGGTCCGCTTTTGGGCTTCGCGCACTCAAGTGCGGATGTTGGCGCGCTGGGGCGTGGAGGTGATCTCACGCGGGCGGCCGATCTGCCCACAGTGTGGACAGCCCGAAGAACCAGAAGGGCATTTTTGTCCCAAGAAAAATGGGCATAAGCATTAAGCTAACCACTCTCCCCTCAGGAGGATAATAAAGCTGCGGAGACACACAGAACCAAAAAATTCCGTGACTCGGTGTCTCGGTGGTTAATTTTGATGAAAGAATCATTATCCACACTCCAAACTGCTTTACAACACGGTGATTATGAAATCAAGGGCCAATTCGCCTTTGGCTCGAATTACACCTTCCTGGTGACTGTCCATCATGAAGGGAGTGATTATCCCGCCGTTTACAAACCGTTGCGCGGCGAGCAGCCGCTCTGGGATTTCCCTGAGAACACTCTCGCAGGGCGCGAAGTCGCTGCATATCTGGTCAGTGAGTCGCTGGGCTTTCACATCGTGCCGTTCACCACGCTCCGTGACGACGGCCCTTACGGTCCGGGTTCACTCCAGCAATTCATCGAATACGATCCCGAATATCACTACTTCAGTTTCACTGAGGATGACAAACAGCTCATCAAACCCGTCGTGCTCTTCGACCTGCTTTGCAACAACGCCGACAGAAAAGGCAGTCACGTCTTCTTCGAGAACGACACACATAAGCTCTATGCCATCGATCATGGGATTTGTTTCCACGAAGATGACAAACTGCGGACCGTACTTTGGGACTTTGGTGGGCAAAAAATTCCGGAGAACTTGCTCTCCCGCCTCTCTCTACCCCGCGGCCTGCTGACCGATCTTGAACGTTATCTCAGCCCGCGCGAGACCACCGCGCTCTGCGCCCGCGCGGAATCCATACTCAAGAAGGGTGTCTTCCCTCGCCAGCCCCGCGACCGGCGTGCCCTGCCCTGGCCGCCGTTGTGATTTTGTTGTAGGGGTGGACAGCTGTCCACCCCTATTGGAGATATCATGCATTACAACCTCGCCTTCATCGGATTCGGAAACGTCGCCCGCGCGCTCGCACGACTTTTGCTTCGCAAGCAGGATTTGCTCAAATCACAATACAATATTACCTTTTCGTTCACAGGCATCGCAACAGGCAGTCATGGCTTTGCCGTCAACCCCAACGGACTTGATATTCAAAAAGCCCTTGAACTCGTTGAAAGGGGACAATCCATCTCTCCTCTTTCCTCTTTCGATGTGCAAGACTCCCTTGCAGTAATCACACATTCCAATGCCGACATCATGTTCGAAAATTCCCCTGTCAATACTGAGACAGGTCAACCCGCGCTCGATCACATCCGAATTGCACTGGAGCTTGGCATGCACGCCATCACTGCCAACAAAGGACCCGTCGTGCATGGCTATCGTGAATTGACTGCGCTGGCAAAGTCAAAAGGCAAAACCTTTGGGTTCGAATCAACGGTGCTGGGCGGCGCACCGCTATTCTCTGTATTCCGCGAAACATTTCCATTGGCAGAACTTTCCTCCTTCAAGGGGATTCTCAATGCAACAACAAATATTATTCTCTCAAGAATGGAGAACGGTGAATCCTACGAAAATGCGGTGAAGTATTGCCAATCTGTTGGCGTGGCAGAAACGGATCCCAGCAATGACGTAGATGGTTGGGACGCGGCGATCAAGGTCGCGGCGCTCATCACGGTTCTTATGGATACGCCATTTACGCCACAACATGTTAACCCTACAGGTATTCGCGGCATCACACCCGAAATGATTGAAAAAGCAAAAGCTGAAGGCAAACGCTATAAGTTAGTTTGTTCTGCCGAAAAAACAGGAGATCAGATCAAGGCGCGCGTCGCGCCTGAGCTTGTGGATGCATCCTCACCGTTGTATGGAATGATGAATTCATCCACAGGCGTGACCTTTCGCACGGACGTGCTGCCCGATTATTCGATAACTGTTACAGAGCGCGAAGGCATGGCAGGCGGGCCCATCGAAACGGCGTATGGCCTCTTTGCAGATTTTGTGAACGCAGTGAAGTAATCATATGAATCTCGGAGCTTCCGAAATGGAATTCAAAGACTCAGCCTCCTACAGCGACCTGGCACAGGGCAAGATCAAGCACATTGACTTTCACATCGTCGTTGATTTTTCCACGCGCATGCTGGACATTGAAGCTACATACGAGCTGCAAGGACCAGTTCAGGGCTCACTTTATCTGGATTCCTACAAGGTTGATCTAAAACAGGCTCGCACGAATGGTCGTGAACTGGAATGGGAATTTGATACCGGGGATGATATTTTAGGAGAGCGCCTGCATTTGAAAGGATTGGATGGCGACTCAACCTTTACGCTAATGTTTCGTACTTCACCCGAAGCGCGGGCTTTACAGTGGCTCGATGCAACCCAAACGGCTGGTGGAACTCATCCCTTTCTATACAGTCAGTGTCAGGCAATCCATGCGCGCAGTATTTTCCCATGTCAGGATTCGCCATCTGTACGGTTCACATATTCGGCAGAAGTGGAAGTTCCTCAGGGGGTGGTAGCGGCTATGGCGGCTGAACAAGTTGCAGTCCAGGAAGGAAGCGGGCACGGCTATGCCAGTATCTTCAGTTTCAAGATGCCACAGCCCATCCCATCCTATTTGTTTGCGCTGGCTGTGGGGAATTTAGTCTTCCGCGAATTCGGACCGCGAACAGGGGTTTATGCAGAGCCAGATGTAATAGAGGCTGCGTCTTGGGAATTCGCCGAGAACGAGATCAAGATGACTGAAGCAGAGAAACTGCTTGGGCCGTATTTATGGGGACGTTATGATCTGCTGGTATTACCACCTTCATTTCCTTATGGTGGGATGGAAAATCCACGCCTGACTTTCCTGACCTCAACTTCAATCCTCGGCACCCGCGGCCAGACGTCCCTGATCACCCACGAACTCGCCCATGCCTGGACCGGAAACCTGGTAACCAATGCCACCTGGCAGGATTTCTGGCTGAACGAAGGCTGGACGACCTATGCAGAGTCTCGCATCACCGAAGTGCTGGAAGGGAAGGATGTCGAGGACTTACGCGCTGCATTTAGTGAAAAGCAGCTGATAGGGGTCATGGAACGCGTTGGCATGGACTCGCCGCATACCTGCCTGAAATTGCCGGGTGATGAGAAGGATGCTGATTCCTTCACAACCATTATCCCGTACTACAAAGGTTGTTTTTTCCTCAAGGAATGTGAATACGCGGTGGGAAGAAAGCACTTTGATGCTTTCATCCAAAAGTATATGGCCAGTTTTCACTTCCAATCTCTGACTACCGAGGCATTTCTGGATTTTTTGAAAGCGGAACTACCCGGAGCTTTTGAAAAGGTAAATGTTCACAAATGGGTTTATGAGCCGGGATTACCCGAAGAATGGCACAGACCGCAATCCCATTTATATGATGATGTTCAAGAAGTTTTGAATGCTTACGAACAGGGTACGCGGCCAACCAAACAGCAAGCCCAGGACTGGCACCGCTTTCAAATTTTTTCGTTCTTACAGGGTTTGCCCAGGAAAATCCCAGTTCAAGATTGCCAATACTTTGAGGATATCCTCGAACTTGAAAAAAGGAACGATGCTGGATATTACTCTTTTTTCTATGCCACCTGCATTGCCAGTGGCTATGAGTCGGTCCTGCCGAGCGTTGAGCAATTTATGGGGAAGATTGGCCGCATGCTATATATCCTGCCAATTGTGCGCGCCATGATCGAGACAGATTGGTCGCGGGGATATGTGCGCCCCTTATTTGAGCGTGTGCGCGATCGACATCACCGGATCACAGTATATGCGATTGAAGGGTTGTTGAAAAAAGCAGAATTATTGTAGAAACTGCCTTCAACTACTCACTGAACCTCGACTTCTCGTTCAGGCGGAATCTCATTAGAAGGACAATCCACACGACTATCCGAGATTCCGTTTAATTTTTGGCGTGGATTGCCAATATTGCTTGATTCACAAGGTTCTGAGATTTCATTTGGAATGATGAAAGTGGGTTTGAGTGAGACGCTTGACTCGCGTCCATGAATCTTAGGCCACAATTCAGCCTCGTCTCCAGGCATGGCAACAGGACTAACCATCTTGCGATGACGCTGCAACAGGATTGGGATTTGCTTGAGGAGTTGGCGAACAAGGGGTATCCGTACAAGCAGTAAAATACACAATATCGCGACATAGACTTTTAATTCATTTGGTGCCTGCGGATCGCGGCCGAGTATTTTCTTGCTCATCATCGTGGCGAGCATCGAGTGCGTAACAACGGTGATGCCTGAAAAATATACGAGCCGGTGCAGCCGCTTCCAATTCTTCCCCAGGCGTTGCATTGTCCAGCGGTTGGATGTAGCGGCGAGCGTGCTCAGGATGACCATCCCGACCAGGCCAAGCATGAGATAGAATGGCATGGAAATTGTCAGCCATTTCAGGTTTGTCTCGCGGATATAGAGCAAGACATGAGCAGATGCGAATCCGAAGGCCCACAGACCAGCCGATTTGCGTAGTTTGATTGCTGCTTTCCAGCCGAAATAAGTCTTCAACGGCGTCATCGTTAGGCAAGCAAGAAGGAAGCGGATCGCCCATTTTCCGCTCTCGAGCCCGGAGTCGAAGGTATCCATATTACTCCACCCTGTGCTTCCATGACTCAGCACATAGATTAATACGGAAACAGCGAATAGATTGAGCGCGCCCCAGCGCCAATTCGACTTTATCCAGACCAAGTCCATCTCCTTTTGTGAGGTGATTTTCTGTCCCTATTACACCGTTAGATGGAGGATGGTTCCCTCTCGCTGAGTTTTTCGTTTCAAATTTGGGAAACGTCCTGCAGGGTTCTTAACTGAACCTTGCAGGACAGCAATGGATGGTTTTGATTTCGAGCTTTATGAGGTTTGTTCGCGGTTTGTAGAGTATTCTAAGTTGGAGAAGACTTTTTGCCAATTCGAAAATGCAAAGGCCATCGGATCAGCCGCGGTTCATTTTCATTGCCCCAAGCCGCGAGCAGTTTAGGCCAGATGATCTCAAGAGGATGATGTCCTTTTTCGGCCTTGTACCTTTGTGTGGCAGACCAGCTATTGAGAAAGCCAGCAAGCTGGATCAAGTTCCAATTGATTTTCATGACGAATGAAGGTGGTGCGATTTCTTCAAAGGGGAAGGGAATGGTTTGATAGCGTTCTTCCAGATAGCGGATGCGCTCCGGCCAGAAGTCCTTGACTATCTCGGCATAATATTTGAAAATAAGCTGGTCAATTTCAGGGGAAATTTCGGTTAAGTAATATGTCCAAACGGCCAGAATGCCTTCAGGTTTGAGTACACGCTTCACCTCTCGGTAGAACTCCTCAAAGTTGAACCAATGAACAGCCACGGCTACAGTGATTAGATCCACGCTGGAGTCCCTGAGCGAGACATCCTCAGCGCGTTCGACACGATAATCTACCCTATCATGTGCATAGGCCAGCGAAATTTGTTCAGCACTGGCGTCGGTGGCATGGACTTGATCAAAATGTTTGGCGAGGCCAATTGCAGCTTGACCATTGCCGGTGCCACAGTCCCAGGCTAGGGAATGTCCAGGCGCAAGGGACGCGAGGTAGGCATAAATTTCATCCGGGTATTGTGGGCGGTATTGCGCGTACTGCTCGGATTGTTTGGAAAAATGATCTTCAAACTTTGGTTGTTCGTTTTCGTTAGGTATGAGCATTTGGTTGCCTTCCTCAAGCTCAAAACTTTTATTACTTCCCGTTTTGTGAGAGTGCAAAAGGGGCATTAAGTGACAGTCATTGATACTATTCGGGTTAACATAAATTGGCTTACAATAGTAGGATGACATGGAAACCATCCTACTTGACACGCGAACAAATGGAAGAACGGCGACTGGAAGGTGGTCGCCTCTTGAAAACAGGCAAACTCTCGCAAGCCGAAATTGCCC
>DASWKT010000160.1:0-21013 GCA_036396515.1 Anaerolineales bacterium
CATAATGATGTAAGGACTTGAGCATGTCAGCACATAGACAAAATACTACTATAATTTGGGTATCCATGAGATTCTCCTGTTGGTGGTTGGGATACCCCAACTGTACTGAATCTCATGGATTTTTGTCAATTTTCATCCCAAGGTAGCAACTTGGGTTAATTATTTGTGATAGTCCTTATCTCCGCGGTATCAGCATTCTCCACCTCAAAATAGTAGCAAATTGCAGCCATTAATTTGTCTGTATCTGCAGCATTTTTCGGTAGTGAGGAAGCGAATTCTTCCCAAGTCTGAATGTTACTAAAATTTACAGTCATTGTTTATCTCCTTTTATTCTTCAATTGAAAACATTTTTTTAGCGCGTTGAAGGTTTACTGCGGGTACAGAGTAGCCATCACCGCTTTTGACAATGATTCTGTCCTTAACCAACTCAGTTAGCTTTGGGCGAACTGTGCCGCCAGGCAACATTGTAGCCTTTTCAACTTCTACAGGTGAAACGGCGACTGTAAAAGTTGTGTTTGGCCGAGTTGATAAGGCCAATCGACAAAGCAAATAAAGGAGTATTTTCTGTTTTGTGCTCAGGTCGTCAAAAGTTGTTTTGAAGTGCACATCACCTGTGTCAGCGTTTATGCTAGCATAGGGGAGAATCAATTGGGCAAGTATGGCTCTTTGCTCACCTTCAATTTGCTCTGTTTTTACGAACAGTTGGTCGAGAGGATCTTGCATCATATTCAAATTCCTTTGTGTTTTGATTTGTACCGTTGTAACTCTATTGGTATAACGGTATTATACTTAAATCAACTGAAGAGTCAAGCCCCAAAACCTTAAAAAATCAGGACAGGTTTTTTTCCTGTCCTGACCACTTTACTTCCTTCTCGTCACAGCCTTTGAAGCTTTCTTCATAGCAGTTTTTTCTTGGCAGGTGATTTTGCTTTCGCCTTTGCAGAAGTCTTTTTCTTTGGTAGCGCACTCTTCGTTGCTGCCACCTTCTTACCCCTCACTTCTTTCTCCTCCGCCACCAACCTCTCCACTGTCAACGCTACTTCTCTGGTATGGCCGAAATCAGGGCGCGCAGGGCTTTATTGACCTGTTCTGCTGTGGTAAATACTTTCGCCACATCGGGATCGATCACCGCAACAAGAGGCGCGTCTTTCATACGGCTTGCGAAACGGTTTGGTTTGGCTTTGCTGTAATCGAAGCGATACGCGGAGCGTTTCGCCATTTCAGCGGCTTTACGAGATTTTGTGCCGGGCGTTTTTTTCAAGTCATCCCCTTCTCAATCTTATCCCTCTGGGAGTAGCAACTGTGATTGCTCCACCCAGGTCTTCCAAATTATAGGAGTCCAAAACCCTTTGCAGCAATTCCAAGACAGGACGAATCCCATCTTCATCAGGGCGCAATAGCAAAATGCCATGATGAGTCCCTGGTGAGTAAACACGAATATCGCCAAACCCCTTATCCGCGGTGACTAAAAATCTTTCGTCTTTTTGAACAGCCATCCATAATGGAGGATCTTTCCAGCCTCCCATTCCCTGCTCAACAACACTTGCCGCATCATAGCCATGTTCGCGCAACAATTGCACAGCCTGACGCGGCAAATCTTCATCCACTATAACTTTCAACGCCATAATTTATTCAGCCAGCGGCAGAAAAACTTCCTGACGGACAATATCCGCAGCGTAAGCCAGCGCCGCTTGCACAGATTCCTTCTTCAATTGCGGATAGGCGTCAATGATTTCATCAAAGGACATGCCATCTGCCACACTTCCCACGATCGTGGAAACAGGAATGCGCGTGCCCTTTATACAAGGTTCGCCATGATGAATTTCAGGATCAAAAGAGATAAATTGATGCCAGTCAATACGCATAAGATACTCCTTGAATAAAGATCATTATACTGCCTAAGTCTACTTCTTTTTCCCCTTCGGGGACGAGGTCTTCACAGGTTTGGACGCCCTCTTCGCTGCACTTTTCTTTGCAGGCTTTTTTGCCTTCGCCATTGGCTTCTTCTTGGGGGTGGCTTTCCTCGCCGGAGCTGGCTTCCTGCCATTTGGGGATGAGGCTACAGTTGTCCTCTTCTTAGCAGGCTTCTCCTCTTCTACTTCCACAAACCTCTCCACCATCCAGCCCACATTGACGGAGACTACTTCTTCGCCGGGTTTCACGTCAACAACAGCATCACCCTTCGTCGCGGCACGTTTACGCAGACCGGCCTCATCCAATCTAGCCGATTTCGGCGCGCCCCTGCTCAAATGGATCGTCGCCACATGATGCGGTTTACCGGAGATAACACCTGCTACTCTGGCATTATTAGGTAAGTCCCATGCAATAACTCCCTTACCGTAACGTCCCTGTACCGGGAAGTCTTTTTCCTGCACACGTTTTGCCTTACCATCGCTCGTGATGAGGAAGATTTCTCCCTCGGATGGCAGGATTTCCATGCCGACGACTTCATCCCTGTCATCCAGCTTCATCCCGTTCACACCTGCCGCGATGAGCCCCATCGGGCGCACTTCCTCTTCCTTGAAGCGGATCGCCATCCCCTGCGCGGTGGCAAGCAGAATATCTTTTTTCCCGTCGGTCAAACCAACCGAGATCAGCCGATCTCCTTCGTTCACTCTGACGAGTGCAAATGTTTGTGAAGAGGGTCCGGGAAGTTCGCTGACCAGACTCTTCTTGATCATGCCAAGCTTCGTCGTTGTGATCACACACGTTTCTTCAGGCAGCGCCGATTTTCTGGACGGTAATGCGAACACAGCCGCGAGCGCATCACTCTCCTGTAAAGGCGATACTCTATGAAACAGCGTGCCTTGCGTTAGCTTCTCAGCTTGCGGGATGATGTGTGCGGCAATTGCTGCGGCTCGCCCTGATTTCGCCACAAAGTAAACCGTATCGGTGGTGGAGGCGTGCACCAGCCAGCGCGGCGCGTCATTGCCTGAATGTTTCGGTTGCTTGTCGTCGTGTGTGCGCGAGACCAGGCCATCCTCCGTCACGCCGATCCACACTTGTTGTTGTGGCAGTAAATCTCTTGTAGTCAGAGTCTTCGTTTCTCCCTTGCCGTTTGCAGACAGATTCACGATCTGTGTGCGGCGCCGGTCACCGTATTGCGCTTTCACCTTCAGCAGTTCTTCCGCCACCACGCCGCGCATCTTCTTCGGAGACTTCAACAGCGTTTCCAGATCCTTGATGAGCGCGGTCATTTCCCTATATTCGGTATCGATCTTCTTTCGTTCCAGCGCCGCCAGCCTGCGCAATTGCAGATCAAGGATCGCCGTCGCCTGGAGTTCCGTCAGCTTGTAGCGTTTCATCAGTTTGCCGCGCGCAGTTTCAACGTCGGGCGCGCTGCGGATGAGGTTAATGACTTCATCCAGATTCTTTAAGGCGATGAGATATCCCTCAAGGATGTGCGCACGCGCTTTGGCTTTTTCCAGATCGAATTCAGCGCGTCTTTTTATGACCGTCAGCCTGTGCTCGATATAGACGCGTAATGCCTGCTTCAGCGTTAACGTACGCGGCTCCCCATCCACGAGCGCCAGCAGATTGATGCTGAACGTGGTCTGCATGGGAGTGCGCTTGTAGAGGTCACGCAACACGACTTCAGGATCAGCATTCTTCGTAAGTTCCAGTACGATGCGCATACCGTGACGGTCCGACTCATCGCGCAGGTCGGATAGCCCTTCGAGATAGCCTCCACGTGCCAGGTCCGCGATGCGTTCGATCAGGCTGGATTTGTTGACCATGTATGGAAGTTCGGTGACGATGATGCGGCTCCGACCGCGATCCATTTCCTCCAGATGGGCTTTTGCCTGCACGGTGACACGTCCGCGTCCCGACCCATAGGCAGACTCGATCCCATCTTGATCCTTCTCCTGAATGATGACTCCACCTGTAGGGAAATCCGGTCCCTGAATGAACTCCATCAATGTTTCAACGTCGATGTCATCGAGCTTTTCCCACTTCTCGAGCATGTAAACGATGGCATCAATGACCTCAGTAAGGTTATGCGGCGGAATGGAGGTCGCCATGCCGACCGCGATGCCGGTCGCTCCGTTGACCAAAAGATTTGGCAATGCGGAAGGGAGAACGCCTGGCTCTGTTAAGGTATCATCAAAATTGGGATTGAAGTCAACGGTGTTCTTATTGAGATCAAAAAGGATGTCGAGCGCGGCGGATGTGAGGCGCGCTTCGGTATAACGCATCGCGGCAGGCGGGTCGCCATCCACTGAACCGAAGTTGCCCTGTCCATCCACAAGCAGTGTGCGCATGGAGAAATCCTGCGCCATGCGTGCCATCGCTTCGTATACTGCCGAGTCACCGTGCGGGTGATATTTACCAAGCACTTCACCCACGATACGAGCAGATTTCTTGTATGAAGAATCGGCGCGGATACCCATATCGTACATCGCGTACAGGATGCGGCGCTGCACAGGCTTGAGGCCGTCGCGCGCATCGGGCAGGGCACGCGCCACGATGACAGACATGGCGTAATCGAGATAAGCCTGCTGCATTTCATTATCAATATCGATTTTTCGAATTAAGCCGAGTTCCATGTAAAATCCTTTTCTATCCACCAAAGAATCCTTTAGACCGCGTAGAGCTAAGGTTCGCGAAGATTAACAAGAAAGGGCGTCATCTCAAAAGGTAAAAAGAATCTTCGTGGTGAATTAATGTTCTATTATTGGAACAATCTTAAGGGGAAAGCGGAAAGGCGTCAAGTGGTAGCGCGTTGCATCTTTATTTTTATCGAGAAAGGGGATAACATAAATAGGGCAGGCAAAAGAGCCTGCCCTGTTCGTTCTATTCTACGGCGTGAAGTGAATTACCTGAGTTATGCATGTGCCATTTTGCCCAGGGCTTGAGCATAAAGTGATTGTGGCACGGAGTTCATGTCCAGTTGGATCATACGTGAAAGCCGGCGTGCTCACTATACGAGTCGCTCCAGGAGGTAAAGCCTCCTTTGTATTTGAAGTAATACAGCCATTGATATCTGTAAAACTGTCGGCATACATCGAAACGATGCTGTCAGTGACCGTATCCCTCACGGTAATAGAAATAGACTCAAAGGATAATCCGCCGATATTTTCTAACTCAATATCCACCCACCAGCCCGTACAGGTATCCTTGCCGGCATAAAATGCCGCAAAATTGGGCGTCGGCGTGGGTGTAGGCGGAGGCGTGTATACCGGCAGGACGCTGGTATTTCCTGTCAACGTGGCATACTCGCCCCACAACCAGCAGAAGCCGTTGCTTTGATCTGGATTACGGATGTACCAATAGTTCCCTATTGGATTGCGGCCAACCACTTCAGCGATCTCGCCAATTAGCAACGCACCCACCCTGTCATAGACCTTTCCCGGACCAACACGGCAGTTCGTAGGCACGGAAACACTGATCTGCGGTATGAGGGGCGTGGAAGTAAAGACAGGAGTCGGTGTTAAGGTTTCCGTTGGCGTGAAGGTTGGTAGATCAGGTGTGAACGTAAAAGTTGGGGATTCCAAACCGGTGATGGGAATGATTGGCATGATAGGCTGGGAAGTTTGCGTCAATGCCGCAACGATGGTCTGCGCAATGACAGTGTTCACGGAATTTGAATCTGACGTGGAAATACCCGGCACAGTACAAGCCTGGGAAACAACCAATAAAGCAGCAACCAATAAAAGAATTTGGGTAGTCTTCAGCATGTTTTCCTCCTTTCGGTCAACAACTGCGATCCTGATTCCAAAAACAAGGAATCATCCCTTAAGAAGACGTTTATTTCTTGAGAATTGTTCCAGGCGTTCAGCCCAGCATCCCGATCGAAAATCCTTCCCCAACCTCTGACAGCAGATAACCCCCCTTGAGCCGAGGTCAACGCAAAGGGAATGCGCGAACCAGCCATTTGTCCGAGAAAGAAGCGAGAGCTTATGGGAAGGATAGAGGCATGAATATGGTATTCCCACGCTAGTTCTTCAGTCTCTGAAAGTTGTATAGAGAGGCAGGGATGGTTAAATCAAAAGGGCGACCACGTCGTAGGCGGGTCGCCCTTGATTGTTTAGTCGGCAGCAGTGGTATCTGAAATTTCTGTCCACTGCGAGGAGCTGCCATCGCTCTCCTCATTTGCAAAGCGGCCATGGATGAAGCCCGTACCCGCCGGGATGAGTTTACCGATGATCACGTTCTCTTTCAAGCCGAAGAGCGGGTCAGTTGTCGAACCGATTGCCGCGCCTGCCAGCACTTTGATGGTGTGCTGGAAGGATGAAGCTGAGAGGAACGAGTCGGTGCTAAGCGAAGCCTTAGTGACGCCAAGCAAAACCTCAGAGAATTTGGCGGGCTGTTTGCCATCGGTAAGCAATTGTTCATTGATCTTGCGAAGCTCAAGCCGATCCACTGCATCACCGGGCAGGAACTTGGTATCGCCGGGGCGGGTGACCTGTACTTTGCTCATCATCTTGCGGATGATCACTTCAAAGTGTTTGTCATGGATGTTCTGGCCCTGTGAGCGATATACCTTTTGTACTTCTGTCATCAGGTACATCTGACAGGCCTCGCGTCCTTGAATGCGCAGAACGCGATGCGGGTTGAGTGAACCTTCAGTGAGAGGCTGGCCTGCTTCGATCTTCTCATTGCTCTTGACGAGCAAACGGGCAGTAGTCGGGATCTCGTAGGACATTTCTTCGCGCTGGTCGTACGACACGACGACTTTTCGCGCTTTTTTATCTACAAGGACGCGCCCGCCATGCTGGGCAACGATCTTCGCGTCGTCCTGAGTTGCCAGCACTTCGCCAGCTTTGACTTCCGCCTCATCCTTGACCGCGAACTTCCAGTCCTCAGGGATGCTGTACTCGTCACTGACGAGTTCGCTGTGTTCGATGACCACTTCGCGCAAGTCGGCATATTTCTCAGATTGGTTGATATGTATGGTACCGCTAATCTCCGCAACCAGGGCCTCACCTTTCGGTTGTTTGCGTGCTTCGAAAAGTTCTTCCACGCGCGGTAGACCAGTCGTAATATCTGCACCGCCAGCAGCAACACCGCCAGTGTGGAATGTGCGCAGCGTCAACTGTGTACCAGGCTCGCCAATGGATTGTGCAGCAACGATACCCACCGCCGAACCAAGCTCTACCATTGCCCCGCGTCCCAAATCCAGACCGTAACACTTGGAACAAATGCCATGCTGTAATTCGCATGTGAGTGGTGAGCGCACTTTGATTTCCTGCACGCCCGCGGCTGCGATCTTGCGAGCCAGTTCCTGATTGATCACATCGTTATATTCACCAATGACCTCACCGGTCGTTGGATCGATAACATTTTCAGCCAGCAGGCGGCTAAACAGACGGCTGCTCAGCGATTGACCGGCGACATCGTCGCGTTTGCGGATCCACACCCCATCGTGTGTGCCACAATCGTGTTCGTTGATAATGATATCCTGCGCGATGTCCACGAGACGGCGCGTCAGATAACCGGCATCTGCAGTACGCAGAGCGGTATCTGCAAGACCTTTGCGCGCGCCGTGTGTTGAAATGAAGTATTCCTGAGCAGTCAGACCCTCACGGAAGTTCGAACGGATCGGCATTGGAATGATGCGTCCGGAGGGGTCAGCCATAAGCCCGCGCATGCCGGCCAGCTGTGAAATGGTGGAGAAACCACCTTTGGTCGCGCCCGAGGAGGCCATGGTGGAAAGATTTCCATCCGGATCCATGTGCTTCTTAACGGCATCTGCCACGCGGTCAGTTGTGGCCTGCCAGATCTCGATCTCGCGCTCGTTCTTTTCCTGCTCGGTCAGCAAACCGCGACGGAAATCGCGTTGTACCACTTCCACCTGTTTGAGGGATTCATCAATGATACCCTTGCGTTCCGGCGGGATGGAAATATCCGCAACTGCCAGTGTCGTACCAGACCTCATCGCATATTCAAAGCCCAGGGCTTTGATCTTATCTGCAACATCGGTGGTTTTTTCCTGGCCACTCAGTTCGTAGACATCGGCGATCAGGTCTTTCACGCCGCCTTTGTCCAGTTTCTCGTTGACGAATTGGATCTCCTCAGGCAGGATGCGGTTGAAGAGCACGCGCCCGACCGTCGTGTCAATGATGCGTGTTTCAGGTTCAGGCAGACGATTACCTTTCTCGTCATACCAGGTTTTTGCGCGCAGTTTGATCTCAGAGTGGACTTCCACCTGATCCAGCGCGTACGCCATTTCGACTTCATCGATATCGGCGAAAGCGCGTCCGTCACCTTTGTGGTCCGCTTTCTGTGCCATGGTCAGATAGTACACACCGAGCACCATATCCTTGGAGGGTGAGATGATCGGTTCGCCATCGGCAGGCTTAAGCAGATTCTTTGAAGCGAGCATCAAATCGCGCGCTTCCTGTACAGCTTTCTGTGAAAGCGGAACATGAACAGCCATCTGGTCACCATCGAAGTCGGCGTTAAAGGCAGTAGTGACAAGCGGATGCAATTGAATGGCCGAACCTTCGATCAGGATCGGTTCAAATGCCTGGATACCCAAACGATGCAAGGTGGGCGCACGGTTCAATAAGACCGGGCGTTCGCCAATCACGCCTTCCAGCGCTTCCCACACTTCGGGACGGTTACGCTCGATCAGGCGGCGAGCTCCCTTCACGTTGGCTGCGTAATTGTTCTGCACGAGACGCGCAATCACAAACGGACGGTACAGTTCGAGTGCCATGCTCTTTGGCAGACCACATTGATAGAGTTTCAACTGTGGGCCCACCACAATCACTGAACGACCGGAGTAATCCACACGTTTGCCTAGCAGGTTGCGGCGGAAGCGTCCCTTCTTGCCCTTGAGCATATCGCTCAGGGATTTGAGTTCGCGGCGGCCGCGGCGGCTGAGGGCCTTGCCGCGCTGTGAGTTGTCAATCAGGCTGTCAACAGCCTCCTGCAACATGCGCTTCTCATTGCGGATGATCACATCCGGCGCGCCGAGTTCAAGCAAACGCTTGAGACGATTGTTGCGGTTGATCACACGGCGGTATAGATCGTTGAGGTCTGAGGTTGCAAAGCGTCCACCATCCAGCTGGACCATTGGGCGCAGATCGGGTGGGATGACGGGCAGGACGGTCAAAATCATCCATTCGGGGCGGTTGCCTGAACGGCGGAAGGCTTCCACAACCTTCAAACGGGTGGTGGCTTTCTTGCGCTTCTGTTTTGACTTTGTCGTGCGGACTTCATGCCATAATTCAACCGAAAGTTTGTCGAGGTCAAGCCGCTCGAGAATATCAAAGAAGGCCTCAGCGCCCATGTCTGCGCGGAAGACCTGGCCCCAGCGCTGCTTGAGTTCCCGGTAACGAATTTCACTAATGAAAGTAAATGGTCGCAGCTCCAGAAGTTCATCGCGCATGCGTGACGACTGGTTAGATGAGGCCGTTGATTGATCCTCCAACTGGGAGCGAAGAGCTTCCATTTTGAGGTCAGCATCGGCTTTAATCCTGCCTGCATCAATTTTGAGTTCTTCCAGTTCCTTGGCGCGCTGGTCTTTTACCTCGTTCTCGACCATTTCTAATGTCTTCTGAACGATTTTTTGTACTTGTGTCAAATGCTTGGCCGCAACTTTATCCCCTGCGTCGAGGATCTTTTCACTGGTCAGTTCAAAGACCACCGCTTTCTTGGCGGGTTCGCCCATTTGGCCCTGAAGCAATTTCTCAAGTTTTTGACCCTCCTTGCTGAAGGGTTCGTGTTTTTCAGCAATGGCCTCATCGTACCCCTGTTCCAGGCTGGAGCGCTTTTGATTGATATCGCTTAGTGTGTGGTCGCGCTTTGTTTTGATCTCAGCGATCTTGGTGTTGATGCTCGTGGCCTGTTCGCGTTCCGAAACCGTGATTTCATCCTCGATGCGCTTCAGAGCTTTATGGCGGGCCTCCTCATCAACATATGTGACGATATATTGGGCGAAGTAGAGCACGCGGTCGAGGTTGCGGCGCGAGATATCCAGAAGCATTCCCAGGTACGAGGGGATACGGCGCGTATACCAGATATGTGCGACAGGTGTAGCCAGTGTAATATGGCCCATGCGCTCGCGGCGTACGGCTGCGCGTGTAACTTCCACACCGCATTTATCGCAAATGATGCCTTTATAACGGGGGTTTTTATATTTCCCACAGTAACACTGCCAGTCACGCTGCGGGCCGAAAATGGCTTCACAGAATAACCCATCCTTTTCCGGCCGCAGACGGCGGTAGTTGATGGTTTCTGGTTTAAGAACCTCGCCGTACGACCAGGACAAGATCGTTTCGGGTGAGGCTAAACTAATGCGGAGTGCAGTCAGTCCCTTGGTTTCCACTGGTCTCTCCTTAAAAAAGATAAGGTTACAATTCGAGCCTGACTCTGTATAGCGTATAGTCGGCTAGTACGAGAGACAAACAAAGGCAAGCGCTTTGAGAGTTTCTCTCAAGCGCTTGCGATATTTTGCTCGGTTTTTTACATCCAATGTAAATATTATACGCCGAAAAAAGCGAAAGTCAAGGCTGTTTTATTAGATTCTCATCAGAATTCAGGACAATAGCTCTTCGGCAAAGGCTAAAAACCTCTGCACATCGTTGAAATTCGTCACCATACCCACAGAAATTCGGACTGCCCCGGAGGATTTGCCGTCAATGCAAAGGCGGAAATCATCAACGGATAAACGGTCTTCGTGGCCGGGGCTGGTAAAGCATACATCCAGTTCAACACGCGAGATGCCAAGCGCCACCTCTCCTGCGCCGGGGTTGCAGAAACATCCTGTCCGCAGGGAAATATTTGCTTCATTTGCCTGGTCTTCAATAAAGCGATGATCGATGGCGTTGTCCTCTTTATCATAGAAATTCACGGTCACCGCCCCGCCGCGGCCTTGCGTGGTGGTCGGGCCATAGACCCGGACAAGCTGCCTGCCGTTGCTGTGTTTCATTGAAGTCAGGTTATCCAACAGCCAGCCAGCCAGCGAGCGGACCCGTTCGTGGATCACATCATAGCCAATGGATTCAATGTGCTTAAGCCCGATTTCAACTGCCGGGATGTTAAGATAATCTATTGTCCCATCTTCGAAGGCACGTGCGCCATCTGCCATGTAATATTTACCCCCTTGAACTGAGGCGACAGTGATCGTCCCGCCGGCGAACCACGGACGATGTAATTTGGCTAACGCCTCGCTGCGCGCGATCAAAGCGCCAAGTCCGGTTGGGTAGCCAAACATCTTATAAAATGAGACCGGAACAAAATCAGGCTTGACCACGCTCAGATCCAGTTTATTGGTTGGCACGAAGGCAGCCGCATCGAGCAATACATCCCAGCCGTTTTTATGAGCTTCTCCGATCCATTCGAGCGGATGCTGAACAGAAGAGAAATTCGATTGCGCGGGATAGGCAAAAAGGTTGTGTCCGCCCTTCGAAGGCCGCGCCAGTTCACGGTCCAGGTGTGAAGCGTCGACGCGCATATCAGGCAGGGCGATGGGGATGTACGTCACATCCGCACCGCGCGCGTGTGCGAATTCGCGGATCCCATTCACAGAGTTGTGATTGTCAAATGTCAATAAATAGCGTCCCCCTGGAAATGGATATGACTCGCCGACGAGTTTCAACGCGCCGCTCGCATTTGGCGTGAATATGGCGAGATATTCATCAGGATCCGCATTGAAAAACTTCAACACATATTCGCGCGCATGTTCCACGAGTTGTGTCGCTGCCTGTGAGGTCGGGTTACTCGAGTGCGGATTGCCAAATACATGCTCAGCAAGCAACCTGTTGTGACGATGCAGTTGAGACTCTGCATATAAACCACCGCCCGTATAATCAAGATAGATATGCCCGCCGATATCCAGGCGCGCATATTCGGTGGCGCGCAAGTCATCAAGCATATGTGTGGTGGGATAGGTCGGATAGGCTCTGAGAAAAGCGACAAAATCGGGATCGGTTTGGGTCATCATGGCCTCCTCCTTAATTTATCACAGAATGTGCCCAAAGTTGCAAGCGCTTATAATTATCACATGTCCCGTATTTGCATTGTGCCGCGCGTCGAAGGGCTCGCGGGAGTGGCATCCTTCAGACTTAAGTTTGAAGAAGGCTTGCGACTTCGTGGCCTGAATATAACCCACGACTTATCTCAACAGGCGGATGCTATTCTCGTTCTGGCGGGGACCAGAGACCTGCTCCCGTTATGGAGAGTGCGCCGACGCGGGATGCGCATCGTGCAGAGACTGGATGGGATTAACTGGGTGCATCGCGTCCACTGGGCGGGATTGCGTTACACCCTCCGCGCGATCTATGGAAATGCCAATCTATCCTTGATCCGTGCGCGGCTGGCAGATCACGTGATCTATCAGAGCCAGTTTATCAAACAGTGGTGGCAGGATTGGTATCGCCCTGGGCGCGTCCCTTCATCGGTAATTCTCAACGGGGTCGACTTGAATCGATATACGCCCAATGGCTTGCATGAACGTCCCTCTCAGCATTATCGCCTGCTGGTTGTGGAAGGGAGCCTGGCTGGCGGCCTGGACTCGGGATTATTCGACGCGGCAGATCTAGCCAATACGTTATCAAAGAAATTCAAAATTGAACTGATGGTCGTTGGGCGCGTGGATAGGCGTGCAAAAAGCAAACTGAAAAAACAAAGTGCCTTTCGGATTCAATTCATGGGTGTAATTCCACGCGAGCAAATTCCGTGGTTGATGCGCTCCTCCCATCTTTTATTTTCTGCGGAGGTAAATCCTCCATGTCCCAATTCGGTCATTGAAGCGCTGGCTTGTGGTTTACCAGTGATCGGCTTTGACACAGGTTCATTGGCTGAGATCGTGGAGGGAGAGGCGGGCCGTCTTGTTCCGTATGGCGGCAACCCCTGGAAATTGGAACCACCGGATATCCTCGCGCTGGCTGATGCCGCCACAGAAGTTTTGGAGGACCAAATGCGCTTTCGTAAATCAGCACGGGAACAGGCGGAGTCCGTGTTTGATGTTGACAAGATGATGGATGAATATCTCAAGGTATTAGTAGGCTAGGAGAGAATATGCCCAACGATGAGGTCATTACCTTCCTGAAAAAACACCTGCAATCCATACAAGATAACGATACCCAGGCGTACGCGGAAACCACCGCAGAGGACCTGACGCTCTACGAATGGTGGATTACACCGCATCGGATTGATGGCCTGCCCTTCCATGAGTTTATGATGACCTCAAATGCCGAGCGCGGCACCGTCTTTGGGGCGGAGAGCAAAGCCAAAGCGCCGACGCGCTTTGACCTTTCCAACCTGCACATCCAGAAGTATGGGGATACCGCGATTGCAAGTTATACATTGCTGATCAGCACTGCCATGCCCGATGGCGTAAAAGTTGCCTCTCATAATGAAAGCCGGGTCATGATCAAACAAAGTGGCAAGTGGAAGGTTGTCCACGTTCACAAGTCACCTGCCTGGCATGCTCCGCATATTCCGTCATGATGCGCTTCCCTGGCAGACTCGCCCTTCAACAACGTGTGCTTCCAAATTACCGTGTGCCGTTCTTTGATTTGCTCGCATCGGCTTGCGATGGTGGCATGAGTCTGTTCACAGGATTGCCGCGTCCAAACGAAGGCATTACAACTGCGCAACAACTAAATGTTGCAAGGTACAAAGCAGGACGAAATACCCACATCTTCAGGGGTTCCTTTACTCTCTATTACCAGCACGGATTAATTGATTGGCTGAAAGATTGGAATCCCACTGCGCTGATCGTGGAGGCCAATTCGCGCTGTCTCTCGATATCTTCTGCAGTTAAGTGGATGCATGGACGCGGCAGACCGGTCGTTGGTTGGGGGTTAGGTTCACCTCCCCTCAGTTCCACCCAGCGTTTGGGGGGAAGCCAAGTGGGGATATTGACTGAATTCCGTCAAAGCCGCCGACTCTCATTCCTCAAGCAGTTCGATGCACTGATCGCGTACAGTCAGCACGGCGCGGACGAATATGCCGCGCTCGGTTTTCCAAGGGAGAGGATCTTCGTTGCGCACAATTCAGTTTCGCCAGCGCCGTCATTTCCGTTACCTGCACGCACTTCAACTTTCAACCGAAAACCTTACATTCTGTTTGTTGGACGATTACAAGCCCGCAAGCGAATTGATCATTTATTGCGCGCCTGTGCTGAAATGCCTTCAGAGCCACGGCTTGTTATCATCGGAGATGGGCCTGAACACAATGCGCTCGAATCGCTTGCCCGGGAAATCTATCCGAGTGCGGAGTTTATCGGAGCAAAGCATGGAGTTGAGCTGATGCCTTATTTTACGGAAGCAGACCTCTTCGTCCTGCCCGGAACCGGCGGACTCGCCGTGCAGGAGGCGATGAGTCACGGGCTTCCAGTCATTGTTGCCCAGGGAGATGGCACACAGGACGATCTGGTTCGAAAAGAAAATGGATGGCAGATCCCACCTGATAATTTTGAAGCGCTGGAGTCCACAATGAAAGACGCGCTCTCGGATGTAGCGCGCCTGCGAAAGATGGGCAAAGAGTCTTATCGGATTGTGGCGGAGGAGATCAATATCGAAAAGATGGTTGAGACGTTTGTGAGAGCGCTGAATTTAATCACCGTCAAATGAGCTGACCGCATCCTCCATGTTGTTGTAAATAAGGATATTTTGCAAAAAACCGGCAATATTCAACACGTAGTAAATCTCGGGGTTCGGGCAAACCAGCTTAACATATGGCGACTTATATGGTTCTTCGCCATGCTGCCGTATGATTTCCACGTCACTTTGCGGTGTGAACAAATTAAAGATCTGGTGAATTGCGCGTAAGCCAGCACTGGTGAGAATTTCCACGCCCGATAAATCAAGCAAGAGAGATTTCGATCCATCTTCGTAGGCCTGGCGGGCGCGGTCGAGTAATTCATTTTCAGTGTCCCCGTGCAGATGGCCGCTCAAATGCAAAATCGTCACATTTACTTCTCCCTGAATCTGTGAACTTGTTATATTAAGTTCGCTCATTATCCACACTCCTTGTAATGCATAAAGCAGGTTTTACTGTCTTTCCACGTTCACCCACATCTGTTTGCCGTTCGTTGTAATTTCGATCCAGCCGTTCAGATCGGTGCGCAACAGCGCGTAGTCCTCCACAACCTCGAGCACTTCGCGATCAGGCATACCATTCTGGTCCGCCGCATCCACGCTCAAGACAACCAGCTCAGGATTCAGATTCGTGATCCATTCCGGCGGGTTCGACGCTGCATAACCGGAATCTGCAAGCGCCAAGACGCTCACAGGGCCAACGCCCGCGCCTTCCCGTAATTCATCCAGGGCTTCGAAACTCATGCCAATGGGCAACAGTGCGCGGAAACTTTCCCACTCGATCAATAATACTGCACCGCGTGGTCCTGTCGTTAGCACACGCAAGGTCGCGCCTTCCCCTAAATCCAAAACCTGTTCAGGTTCTGCAGTCGTCACCAGAATATCCTGCAGCGACAAATATTCATTCAACACGCGCGACGAGAACGAAGCCTGGGTATTACCGCTCCATAAGACTGCATCGGGCGGGTAGCGCTCAATGACGCGCGGGAGTGCGGCAAGATCGTCTTCCTCTGTTCCGGCAACAATCAACCAGTCTAAACGGCGATTGAATGATGACAACCTTCTTCCCATCTCATCTGCAAGAGTCGACACACTTGGCCCGCCATTGACCAGCACAGATTTGCCGGACGGTGATTTGATCAAGAGCGCGTCCGCGGATCCGACATCCAAAAATGTGACGTGCAGTAACTTATCCGGGACGGCGACCGCCGCGCGCCAGACCAGGAGCAAAGCCAGTGTCAGGATGACCAGACCAATTCCCACGGGGGCATTGGTCTGTCTCTCTTTAAGGGATTCGATGCCCGCTTGTATACGGGCCCCACCAAACGTCAAGGAAAGAAGCGCCGCGTAAAACAGAATCACAAACCAGATGGAGAGCTCACCCAGGAAAAGAGTCCCATGCGGCACGCGGTCGAATAATTCCACCATACGGATCGTGTATACGACGAACGGCCACGCGACCCAGGCCGCGATCTGACCGAGCGGAAACCATACAAGACTGAGCAGGACAGCAAGACCGCCCAGGATCATGACCGCAGGCTGCGGGGGGAGGATGAATGGATTGGCGATGAATGAAACAAGCGAAATGCGCTGGAAGTGATAGGCCATAATCGGAATTGTAGTCAATTGTGCCGCGAGCGTCAGAAGGACGAATTCTGAAAAAAGCTCTGCGAACCGTTCAGCCGTTGAGGCCGGAAAATATTTGGTAATGATTCCATTGGCAAACTGCGAAAATGGCTCTGCATAAAGAATAAGCCCAAGTGTAGCAAAGAACGACAGCTGAAAACCGACATCCCAGATATATAAGGGATTCCACAAACACATCAACAGAGCGACCGCGAGCAGAGTGTTCAGCGCGAATTGGCGGCGGCCCACCTGCCTGGCAAATAACGCAAGACTGCCCATGATTGCGGCGCGTACGACCGCCGCGCCACCACCGACAAGGATTGTATACAGAATGATACCAAGGATTGCCAATGCCGCACCGCGCCGCGGACCAAGAAAACGGCTGAAGAATACAACGAACAATCCTGCAATGATGCTCATGTTGAAGCCCGAAATCGCGATAATGTGTGCGGTGCCTGTATTCTTGAAGGCTTGTTGTAATTCCTGTGTGAGACCGGTATCCACGCCGAGCAGGATGCCCGCCAGCAAAGAAGATTCGGGATCAGGAAATAAGCGATAGATGTTATCAAGCGATTTCTCTTTGATCGCATATAACGCCGCAGATATCGGATTGCCGCCTTTGCCCGGCAGTACCGTCACCTCGGCGCTGGACATATAGGAATGGATGTGCTGCGCAGCGAGATAATCACGGTAGGAGAAGTCTTCGTTCTCAGGCGGTGTCTTCAACTGGCCGCGCAAGCGCAGGCGGTCTCCGTAATGAAAGATTTGATTGTTGGAGGCGCGCACCAGAATCAAGCCCTGTGCAGGCAAGTCGCGGTCGCCGGTATCCACCTTCTCAACATCCAGGCGCAGGTTTGTGTAATTATCACGATAGTCAGGTGGTTCAGCAAGTGTGCCTGTGATGAGCAGATCGTAGTCACGATCGTTGTAGTAGGCGATGTGAAAAGCATCAAATTTTGGGACGGAAAACTGATAGCGAGCCGCGCCGAGGGAGAGAGCAAAGAACAGAATAAACGTAAAAGTCTGAAGGACAAAAGATAATGGATAAGGGCGCAAAGAGGAAAGAGGAAAGAAACGTATGAAAAGAGCGAGAACCAAGAACAATACTGAAAGCCCTACCCATATCCAAATTGAAAGAGAAATCAAACTTGCCAGAATAATTCCCGCCAGAAACGCAAGCGAAAACCACATCAATGGTAGCTGGGTCAGTTGCTCCTGCAGTCGCGATGTCGCGGGAGGATTGGCTACGGTCCCCATGCAGCATCCGCCTACTTATTGCGTCTCACTCGGACTTGGCCCGGTTGCATTACAACAAAAGCGCTTTGAATATCAGACCCCTGTTGACGGATCAGTTTAATAATGGCCTCTTGTAAAGATTTCCTTGCATTGCCGGGGTAGCGGATCAGAATGACTCCTGCTGAATCGGCTTGACTTGCAAAAACCAGTTGACCAAAATCTTTGTCTTCGGTAAGCAAAATCCGTTTCTCACTATATGCTTGAGCAATAACTTCACTATCCGTTGTGCGGCTTGTAATCTCAGTCAGAGCAATAACATCATATCCTTCAGCACGCAAAGCCTGAACAACACCGAAATCACAGCTTTCATCTGCTAGAAACCGCAGTGCGGTATCACTCATGATTCGACTTGTAAAATAATTGTTTCGTGCGCGAGAGTATCTGCTGCATAAGCGAATGCAGCCTGAAAATCCTTCTTGTCAAGGCGTGGATAAGCTTCCAGCAAATCTTCCTCGGTTGCTCCCTCACTGAGTTTTCGTAGGATGAGTTCTACAGGAATACGTGTGCCGCGGATGACAGGCTTGCCAAGCATCACAGATGAATTTACTTCAATTCGTTTTAGTAATTCTTCAGCCATTGTTACCTCCAGAAACCTACAATTTCATTATAACATTGCCAACATTCCGTTTCTGGTTACAATTCCTTCAATGCCTCAACACAAACTCGTCCTTGTCACTGGTGCAACAGGCTACGTCGGCGGGCGGCTCGTGCCGCGCCTGCTGGAAGCTGGTTGCCGCGTCCGCTGCCTCGTCCGCGACCCGAACCGTCTGCAGGGACGCTCCTGGTTAAGCCGGGTTGAAGTCGTCAGCGGAGATGCTTTGACGCCAAGTACGTTGACCGAAGCTATGCAGGGCGTCTCCGTAGCGTATTATCTCATCCATGGCAAACAGGGCGGGAAGATAAGTGCTGAACGTGATCTTGCTGTGGCGCGCAATTTTGCCCAAGCTGCAGGAGAAGCGGACATCGAACGGATCATTTATCTCGGTGAGCTGGTTGACCCCACAACAAATCTTTCGCCTTACCTGCGTGCCCGCCATGAGACGGGTTACATTCTTCGTCACAGCCGCGTGCCTGTCACCGAATTCCGTGCGGGCATGATCGTTGGCTCCGGTTCCGCATTGTTCGAGATGATCCGCTATGTGACCGAGCGCCAGCCTGTATTGATTTGTCCGGCATGGTTTTTTTCGCAGGCACAGCCGATCGCGATCCGAGATGTCCTCTATTATCTCATTGCTGCACTGGAGACTCCTGAAAGCATAGGCAGAATGATTGAGATCGGTGGACCGACGCGGCTCACATACGCAGATATGTTGCTCGGTTATGCAAAGGAACGTGGACTCAAGCGTGTGCTCATCCGCACGCCGTTTTATACACCCCGGTTATCAGCCTACTGGGTGCACATGGTGACGCCCATCCATTGGCGTGTTGTGCTGCCACTGATCGAAGGACTGCGCGCCAGACTCATCGTCCGGGATGAAGCGGCGAAGAAGTTATTCCCACAGATCAAGCCGATAGACTTCGGAACGGCTGTCCGTCTGGCACTTGGTCGTATCCAAAGGGATAACGTGGAAACAAGTTGGTCAGATGCGCTGGTCACTGTCGCGGGTGATATCAAACCCTACAAGTTAACTGTCGAAGAGGGGATGTTCATTGAAACCCGCCAACTCCTGCTCGACCTTTCGCCCGAAACAGTCTTTCGTGCTTATGCTGGCATCGGCGGCGAGCGCGGCTGGCTTTACATGGATTGGGCCTGGGGCATGCGTGGTTGGATCGATAAGGCGGTTGGCGGCGTGGGCATTCGACGCGGCCGCCGTCATCCTGATGAAATTCGCGCGGGCGAGTCTCTTGATTTCTGGCGCGTCGAAGAGGTGGAAAAGAATCGCCTTTTGCGTTTACGAGCGGAGATGAAACTGCCTGGCAAGGGATGGCTGCAATTCGAGTCTATTCCACAGGATGATAAAACGCTCCTCATCGTTACGGCTTATTTTGCACCCTATGGTCTCTTTGGATTTCTTTACTGGTATGCGATGTGGTCCTTTCACAAATTTATCTTCGACGGTCTCACTCACCAGGTTGCTTCACGTGCACACCTATTAGCGCGTGTAGCCCCCTCTCCTGCTGGGAGAGGCGCAAGGGGTGGAGGTGGATAAACTCATCCTGGTCACCGGCGCAACGGGATATATTGCCAGTCGTCTCATCCCACGATTATTGGAGCATGGCTACCAAGTCCGGTGCCTGGTCCGCGAGCCGCGTCGACTCAAAGGCCGGAGCTGGTTTCGTTATGTAGAACTGGTTCAAGGTGAAGTCACGAGTCCGTCAACTCTCGCGCCAGCATTAGATGGTGTTCACACCGCGTATTATCTTATCCATAACATGACCTATGGACGCGGCTATACGGAGCTTGAATTGGAAGGTGCGCGCGCATTCGCGTCCGCCGCGGAAAAGGCAGAGGTTGAACACATCATTTATCTCGGCGGGCTTGCTGACCCTGCACAGCATATCGCTCCACATATGCGTTCGCGCATCGAAACTGGAAGAATGTTGCGAGAAGGCAAAGTTCCAGTCACCGAATTTCGGGCGGGCGTGATCACAGGTTCAGGAAGTATTTCATTTGAAATGATCCGGTTCATGACCGAGTTATTTCCCATCGTGCCGGGGCCAACGTGGATGAAGAACAAAGCCCAGCCCATTGCAATCCAAAATGTGATCGATTATCTCTTTGCTGCGTTGGAAAATCCCAACGGGCGCGGTGGTGTCTACGAAATTGGCGGGCCCGACATCACCACTTATGGCGATTTAATGTTGCGATATGCGCGTATCCGCGGACTCCAACGTAAAATGATCCTGCTGCCCGGAATACCGCTCTGGTTCATGGCCTTTGGCGTTGGGCTCATGACTCCCGTGCCGCGCCCAATAGCCTATGCCCTGATCGGTGGGCTTGCCAATGACAGCGTCGTCCAACATACTGAGGCGCTAGAAGTGTTTCCGAAGGTGAATCTTATAGATTTCACCTCCGCCACCAAAGACGCGCTTGAGAAAACACATCCGTCTCATATCGAACGCGTGTGGGATGATGGCGTGCGAAGAGTAAAATCCCTCAAGCACGAAGGCTGCTTCATTGACCATCGTGAGATGCTTACACATGCTTCGCCGGAAAAAGTCTTTCAGACACTTACGCGTGTGATCAACAATCCAAATTTGTGTGTAGAAGTAAATCAGCCAACTCGACGAATCATCGTTCGGGATAAGGACCAGCGCCCTGGTGATAAATGGATCGAATGGCGCGTAGGTCGGACTGGCAGTCCGACTTACCTTACCCAAATCGTTTTCTTTTCCCCGCGCGGCCTGCCCGGGTTTTTGTACTGGTATCTTTTGTATCCACTCCACGTAATTAATTCTCGCACCCAACTTCGGAAAATTGTACAGCGAAGCGAAAATCAATGAAACGCAATCTTCTTATTTTTTTACTCATCGTTATTACTGCAGGGATCATGCTCGCCATTGCTCTGTATGTTCCCAATTCCCTTCCGGCTCATTCGGATTTCAGCGCGCTCTACAACACAGATTTGGCACTTGTACATGGTGTCCCTATTTAT
>DASWKT010000161.1:0-5194 GCA_036396515.1 Anaerolineales bacterium
AACGGGATCCTGTTCAGCGAGTCCGCGCTCAAGGCGGCTCATTTTATCGAACTGTGCGACCAGCGCGGCATCCCGTTGGTGTTCCTTCAAAATATTACAGGCTTCATGGTGGGACGTGACTACGAAGCAGGCGGAATCGCAAAGGACGGCGCGAAGATGGTCCATGCGGTGGCGAATACCCGCGTCCCAAAATTGACCGTTGTCATCGGCGGCTCGTTCGGTGCGGGCAACTATGCCATGAGTGGGCGCGCCTACGACTCGCGCTTCCTGTGGATGTGGCCCAACGCCCGCATCTCCGTCATGGGCGGGGAACAAGCCTCGAATGTATTGCTCACCATCAAACAGGATCAACTCGCACGTGAAGGCAAGCCTGCGATGACACCTGAAGAGGCAGACGAATTCAAACGTCCCATTTTGGAGAAGTATGAGGACGAAGGGAATCCGTACCATTCCACCGCGCGGCTTTGGGATGATGGCGTGATCGATCCGGTCGATACGCGTCAAGTATTGGGATTGGCGTTGTCGGTAGTTTTGAATTCGCCGGTTCAAGAGCGTAATTTTGGAGTGTTCCGAATGTAGAAAGTAGTAAGTGGAAAGTAGAGGAACAGGATGAGGTACGATGAATGGCAAGCAGGTATTCCTGACGAGATCAAGGGCGATTCGCTGTGGAAGCTCGAAGTGTACCGCTTGGGACTCTTTATCGGTGACATCGCTTGGCAAGATGCGCTCGCATTGAGCAAGACTCTATTAACCCGCGATCTTGCCAACCAACTCTATCGTGCAGTCTGTTCCATTTCTGCGAACATCGCGGAGGGATACTCTCGTTCAACAGGCAAAGACCGCGCTCGTTTTCTTGAATACTCCCTGGGCTCTGCTCGCGAAGCCCGTGATTGGTATTACAAGTCCCGCCATACTCTCAAAGAAGAAGTTATTAAACACCGAATCGACCTTCTCACTCAAATAATCAAAACATTGAATGTCCTAACACCTCACCAACGTCAAAAAGGAATCCGCGAAGAGAAGGCAGAATACCTTATTTCGTCACAACCATCAGACTTTTCGCTCGATTCGGAAATACCAATCCCATAATCCACTTTCTACTTTCTATTTACTACTACTAATTATGGACACCAATTCAACCTTCCTCTAAACATTTTAGGAACTACTTTATGACAACAGATCCCACTTATGAATATTACGGCATGATGGCAGAATTCTGGGATTTATTCCGCGGCGATACATCCACCTGGGAGGACCGCTTCTTTTATCTGGATGTCGTCAAAAAGTACGGTCAGGCTGCGCTGGATATCGGCTGCGGTACCGGACGCATCCTGTTGGATTTCATGCAGCAAGGCATTGACATCGATGGCGTTGACAATTCACCTGAGATGCTGGCGCTTCTAAAGCAGAAAGCGGAAAAACTGAATTTGAATCCAACTGTTTATCAACAGGAAATGTATGAACTTTCCCTGCCGCGCAAATATCAAACCATTCTGGTACCTTCGAGTTCATTTCAACTTCTATTAGATGAAAAGCTCCCGCCGCTTGCAATGGATCGTTTTTATGAGCACCTGCTCCCAGCCGGAATTTTGGTCATGCCATTCATGACGCTTTGGAAGCATGGCGATCCGCTGGAAAGCGAATTCGCTCGTGAAGCCGTTCGCCCTGAAGACGGTGCAACGGTCCGCCGTTGGCAATATTCCCGCTTTGACCCCGAGACAAATCTGGAAGATACGATTGACCGTTATGAGATCGTCCGTGATGGTAACGTGATCGCATCCGAAGAACACAAGCAATCGCCCGCCACACGCTCCTATACGCAGGAACAGGCAGCGGCGTTATATCAAAAAGCAGGCTTTAAGGATATTCAGGTATTCCATGAGTTTACGTTTGAACCTGTCAAACCCGAAGACGACACATTCTGCGTACTTGGAATCAAGCTAGAGTAACGGAGGAGAGAACTATGACCTTTGAAGATTCCAAACTATCAGGCAGTCCACATCATTTTCTACGTCAACTTGTCGGCGGGTGGATAGGTACCACAAAATTATGGCTCGAGCCTGATGTACTGACCGACGAATCAGCGGTGCAGGGAAGCATCCAACTAATACTGGACGGGCGCTTCGCGCTCTATCTCTATCAAGGCTCTGTCGAAGGCGAGACCCAGCATGGCATGTTCACCTTTGGCTACAACACAATTTCAGATCAGTACGAAGCCAGTTGGGTGGATAGCTGGCACAATAACACAGCCATTATGTTTTGCGTTGGCTCGGCAAAAGAAAATGGTTTCTCTGTCATCGGCAATTACCCCGATCCCACTGGCGGACCCGACTGGGGCTGGCGCACCGAGGTCGAATTGGTGGATGCCGATCACTTGATCATCACCGCCTACAATATCAGCCCGGAAGGTGAAGAAGCCAAAGCCACTGAATCAAATTTGGCAAGGATAAAGAAATGAAAATCTTGATTATCGGCGGTACGCGCTTTCTTGGTCGTCACCTTGTCCACTCAGCCCTCGAGCGTGGTCACAAAGTCATGTTGTTCAATCGCGGTCTGACGAACCCCGATTTGTTCCCACGGGTCGAGACGATCCTGGGTGACCGTGAAAAAGATCTGGCCGAATTAATAGGTCATGAATGGGACGCAGTGGTTGACACCTGCGGGTATGTGCCGCGCATCGTTCGCCTCGCAGCCTCCTTCCTGGAAGGAAGCGTGAGTCGTTATGTCTTTATCTCATCCATTTCGGCATACGCGGGTTTTAGCAAAGTCGGCATTGATGAATCCGATCCCGTTGGCAAAATGGAAGATGAGACCGTTGAAGAGATCACAGGCGAGACCTATGGCCCGCTCAAGGCATTATGTGAGCAGACCGTGCAGAACATCTTCGGCAGTGACCATGCATTGATTATTCGCCCAGGCTTGATCGTTGGCCCCAATGACCCAACGGATCGCTTTACCTATTGGCCCGTACGCGTTGCGCGTGGCGGAGATATCCTCACACCCGAGAACCCCGAGGCGCCTGTTCAGATCATAGATGTGCGTGACCTGTCTGATTTCATCATCAAGTTGATCGAAGAAAATGCATCTGGCATATTCAATGCCACCGGACCGGAGTATGAATTAACTTTGGGTGCAATGCTCGAGACGTGCAAACAGGTTAGCAATAGCGACGCAAACTTCAAGTGGGCACCCGTAAAATTTCTTTCCGAACACGAAGTCGCGCCGTGGAGTGATATGCCTGTCTGGATTCCGAACACTGAAGAAGACGCAGGCTTCTCGCGTGTTGATATTTCCAAAGCCATCCGCGCAGGGTTGAAGTTTCGTCCCTTGGAGGAGACTGTGCGCGATACGCTTAAATGGGCGGAGACGCGTTCATCAGATCATGAATGGCGCGCCGGGCTTAACGCAGCGAAGGAAGCAAAAGTACTTGCGGATTTAAAGGAAGAATAACTGTGCGTATCACAGAACCACGCCAACAACTCGATCACATGCTGCGGCAGACGCGCATGAACCTGGTTAATTTCAGCCAGATGGCAGACGTAAAAGCCCATATTCTGCTGAGCCTTTCCTCTGTGTTGTTATCGCTCTCCCTGACGCAAATCTCCAATCCGCGTTTCACGCTGGTCATTGCTGGGCTGGATGTGTTCCTGCTGATTACCGTCTTTTTTGCCCTGTTGACCGTGATAGGGAAGGTAAAGGTTATTAACCGCAAAAAACATTCCGTTCGCGATGCCGATTACAGCCCGCTCTTCTTCGGAAATTATGGCGATGTTCCTTATGATGAATATGCAAAACACTTCGAAGAGATCATGAACGACCCGGACCTCACCTACGAAATCATGGTGAAGGATATCTATTATGCGGGAGTTTATTTGCTCAGAACAAAATACAAATATATCCGCCTTGCCTATCTGTCTTTTTTTACAGGTCTGTTTGTCAGTGTTTTAATTTATTTCATCCAGAATTTGCTGTGAACATGTTCCAAAAGATTCTAATAGCCAACCGCGGTGAGATCGCCATCCGAATCATGCGCGCCTGCAAAGAGCTTGGCATCAAAACTGTTGCCGTGTATTCGGCTGCCGATAAAAATGCCCTGCATGTGCAACACGCGGATGAAGCGATTCACATCGGCGACTCTTCTGCAACAGAATCTTATCTCAATGCGGATAAACTTATTAAGGCTGCGCTCGATGCAAAAGCGGATGCCATCCACCCAGGTTATGGATTCCTTTCGGAGAACGCTTCCTTCGCGCTGAAGGTTGCCTCCGTGAAATTGACCTTCATCGGCCCCTCAGCCGACTCCATCCGCCTCATGGGCGACAAAGCGGAATCAAAGATTCGCATGAAACAGGTAGGCGTGCCGGTCGTTCCCGGCTTTGAAGGCCTCGAATCGGAACAAGATTTTAAACAATCCGCAAAAGAGATTGGTTATCCTGTTTTGATCAAGGCCGCGGCGGGCGGCGGTGGTAAGGGGATGAGAGTCGTCAATAATGAGAGTGAATTGTACGAAGCAACTGAGTCCGCACGGCGCGAAGCCCTCAACGCCTTTGGCGATGAAAGATTATTGATTGAAAAATATATTCCCAACGCGCATCATATCGAGTTCCAGGTCGTTGGTGACCAGCATGGACATCTCGTCCACCTCTTTGAGCGTGAATGTTCCGTACAGAGACGGCACCAAAAAATTATCGAAGAGACTCCATCTCCATTATTAACAACAGAATTACGGGAAGAGATAGGAGAAGCCGCGGTCGCGGCGGCAAAAGCTGTCCGCTATTACAACGCGGGCACCGTCGAATTCATCGTTGACCCCGATACACTTCAGTTCTATTTCCTTGAAATGAATACTCGCCTGCAAGTGGAGCACCCGGTTACTGAACTCACCACAGGGCTTGACCTCGTCCACTGGCAGATCCGCGTTGCGGCGGGAGAGCGATTCCCATACTCACAGGAAGGACTTACCCAACACGGACACGCCATCGAGTGCCGCGTCTACGCCGAAGACCCTGCCAATGGATTTTTGCCCAGCACAGGCAAGCTCCTGCAATTCATCGAGCCGCGCGGACCCGGCATCCGCCTGGATTCGGGCTTCAGCGCGGGCAGTGAAGTGACGCATTTCTATGATCCGTTGCTCGCGAAGTTGATCGTCCATGCAGAGAATCGAGAGGCGGCAATTCAAAGAATGCAAGCTGCG